>NZ_JAAGPH010000015.1:0-84251 GCF_017104705.1 Burkholderia sp. Se-20373
GCTCGCGGCCGCCGGCATCGGCCGCCTGCTGTCGATCGTCGTTCCGGTCGGGCTCGCGGCGCTGCTGAGCATCGCGGCCGTGGCCGGCAACGCGGCATTCGCTGGACTTCCATCCAATATCTACGCGCCATTGCTCGGGCGTCATGCCCGGGACGAGATTGAACGCGCCGCGCGCGCCTTCGAGCACGGCCGCGCCGGATTGCAGCTCGTGGCGGAGCATGGCCGTCACATGCGTCGTGCGGCGTTCGAAACGCGTATGGACGGCGCCTTGCCACTGCTCGCGCACGAGCAGCGCGACGCCGAGCGACAGCATGGCGCCGGCGCACAGTGCCACGACGCCGGCCGCGAGCGGCTGGCGTAACATGGTCGGGAGGCGCGTGGGCCCTCGGGTGTCACGCGTCGGGGTTCCACTTGCGGTCATTCGATTGGCATTCTGTTGTCAGGGGCCGCCTAAGGGCATGTTTACGCTTATAACGGACTTGCGCTGGCCCCCAGAAGGGCCGAGCGCAAGGAATGCGACGAAGCGAATACTCGACGTATTCGTGAGGAGTATGACGCCGCGATCGGCCCTTCTGGGGGCCAGCCCCGCAAATGAATTTTCCAAGACAGGGGAACGTGCCTTGCCGGCCGTATTGCGGCGTCGATCGTCGCTTGTCCCCCAAGGGGACTTCCTTCGGGGCGTTTGGCATGGCCAAACGGCGCTCCTCACTCCTTGCACTACGGCCGGCAAGGCACGTTCGCAAGTCCGCTATAAGCGTAAACAGGCCCTTAGCACCGGGAGCAGCACAGCAAAACCGGGCAAAACTCGCACCGGCTGCACGCAACGTCTAATTTCAAGATGAAATTGTGCGCGATTTACACGTTTTTTGTAATGGGGTCACTAGAAATTGCGGCAACCGGCGTGAAGCAGCGGGCGCGCCGGCCGCGCTTGACGCGCATCAACGGGCGCGTCGGCACGTGGGGCAGACTGTTCGGCAGGCCATCCGGCACAGGGCCGGATAGCGATAACGGGCCGCCGTCGCGCGACGCGCGATGCGTGCCCGGTCGGAGGGACGGACCATGTACAAGCGGATTTTCGTCGGGCTCGACGGCAGCCCGAGCGCGCGTCTCGCGCTGAACGAGGCGATCCGGATCGCGGCGGCGTCCGGCGGCGAAGTGACCTGCGCGTATGTCGTCGAGCACCGGCCGCAGCTCGTCGACGTCGATGCGGGCTTCGCTGCCGCGCGCGAGGGCGAGGCGGCCGCGACCGATACCGTGACGCCGGTGCTCGACGAGGCGAAGGCCGTGCTTGCGCAGGAGCATGTGTCGGGCACCGTGCGCGCGCTCGACGCGTACGGCGAGGATGTCGCCGCCGTGCTGATGCGCACGGCGGCCGAAGCCGATGCCGACCTGATCGTGATGGGCACGAGCGGGCGGCATGGCCTGCGCCGGCTGCTGCTCGGCAGCGTCGCCGAATCGCTGCTGCGCGCGGCCGACCGGCCCGTGCTGCTGGTGCGGCACAGCGAGCCCGGCACGCCGGCGGCTGCGTGACGCACGCGGCAATGCACCGACGTTGACGCACGGGCGGTCGCGGGCGGCGACCGTCTCGCGCATTCGTCGGATGACGGCCTGATGAAACGGAAACGCCCCGCGCACGGCGTGTGAGCGCGGCTGTCGCTACCGTCACATCGACCGCGCGAGGGCGGCACGCCCGATGTCCCCCCTGCGCGCGATCGCGTGCCGGCGGTTGCATCCCGACATGCAGTTCTGGCAGCATCGACCGGTGTCCGCTTGTTCGCCGTGCGCGTGGCCGCGGCGATCGACGCAGCCGTATCCGGCGCGATGCGACCGCGTTCGCGATGAGCGAGGCGACGCCGTACGCCGGGTGCCCGGTTCCTTACTTCACCGACGTCATCCGCCATGCCGATCTCCGCTACCGACCTGATTCGCCAGTTCGACCTGCAGCCGCATCCCGAAGGCGGCTATTTCCGCGAAACCTACCGCGCGGCCGATTCGGTCGTGCGTCCGGCCGACGGCGCGCCACGCGCCGCGTCGACCGCGATCTACTACCTGCTGTGCGACGGCGCGTATTCGTCGTGGCACCGGATCCGTTCCGACGAAGTCTGGCATTTCTACGCGGGCGACCCGATCGAAGTGTGGGTGCTCGACGAGCGCGACGGGCTGACGATCCACCGGCTCGGCAACCCGCTCACGCATCCGGGCACCGTGTTCCAGGCGGTCGTGCGGGCCGGGCGCTGGTTCGGCGCGCGCTGCGCGTTGCCGGAGCATGTCGCGCTCGTCGGCTGCACGGTGGCGCCGGGCTTCGAGTTCGCGGAATTCGAACTGGCCGACGCGGCCGCGCTGGCCGCCGCGTTTCCCGATTACGCGGAACACGTCGGGCAGCTTGCCCAGCGCACCGACATGTGACTGTCACGGCGGTGCCGCCCAAGGCGCGAAGCCCGCGCCGCTGGTGCGTGTTCCGCGCGGTCGCGGCCAAACCCGTTTAGAATGCCGTGGTGCATCGGGTCGGCCGCGGGCGTGCCGCGGCGGCCGTTGCCCAGCCGTGCCGACGGCCCTCGTCGCACGGCTGCACGCCTTCCAGGAGCGCCGCCGTGTGGCACTTTCCCATTGCTATTCCATCGTCGCTCGGCCCATGGGCGGTGTTCGCGAGCGTGTTGATCACGCAGCTCGGCGTGCCGGTGCCGGCCGTGCCGATGCTGATTCTCGGCGGCACGATGGCGGCAATGGGGCAGGCGTCCTGGGTCAGCATGTTCGCGGCGGCGATCGGCGCGACGATGCTGGCCGATTCGCTGTGGTTCTTCATGGGCCGCACGCGCGGCCGGCGCCTGCTGAACGGCCTCGTGCGCTTCTCGCTGTCGCTCGACACGACGCTGCGTTTCGCACGTAACGTATTCGAAAGATACGGCGCGCCGCTGCTGGTGCTGTCCAAATTCCTGCCGGGCCTCGGCCTCGTGTCGGCGCCGCTGCTCGGCACGACCGCGATCGGCGTCGGCGTGTTCCTGTTCTGGGACCTGGCCGGCGCATCGCTGTGGGCCGCGTTCTGGCTGGTCGGCGGCGCGGCCATTCACGACCAGATCGTCCAGTTCGTGCTGTGGGTGCGCGCGAGCGGCGGCACGATCCTCGATGCATTCCTCGCGATCTTCATCACGTTCCTGCTGTACCGCTGGGTGCGTCGCGTGCAGTTCCGCCGCTATCTCGCGCAGGTGCGCATCTCGCCGCCGCAGCTCGTCGAAATGATGACGTCGGACGAGCCGCCGCTGATCTTCGACGCACGGCCGAAAGCGATCCGCGAGCGCGAACCGTACCGGATCGCCGGCGCGGTGCCGGTCGATCTCGATTCGCCGGACCTGCTCGATCCGGAAATGCTGAAGCGGCCGATCGTCGTGTATTGCGTGTGCCCGAACGAGGCCACCGCGAAGCGCCTGATCGCGAAGATGCAGCGCAAGAAGATGATCCACAACATCCGCGCGCTGAAGGGCGGCCTCGATGCGTGGGAAAAGCACGGCTATCCGGTCGAGCCGATGCCGGCCGATCTCGATGCGTCGCGATATTTCGTGCGGCCGGATCACGGTGCGATCGAAGGCGAATATACGGTGCGCGCGACGCTGTCGAAATAAATCCAAGCGCGGGAGTTGCGCGCATTCGAATTCCACTACCGGTTTCACGCCCTGCGATTTTTACGAAAATCGACTGGCGTGAAACGGCTTATCCTCCCTATAATCCCGCCTGCATATTGCGTGCGCCTGATCGCGCACCTTCGACGCGTGTTCGTTCGCGCCGAAAGCGATTGATCCCGCCATCGTCCGTTACGCGCACAGCCGCATCACACGGGCCGCGCGGGCGTATTCCGTGAAAGACCCGATCCGTTTTCCGGATTGTTCCGGAACATACGGATAATCCGCGGCGATTCCCATCGGATTGACGCAGCATCCGTGTCGTTTCCAATTCAGAAAACGGCGGCGGAGATTATTTCGTTTTCGGCATGCCGGAGTAGGCATGAACGGTCGCGCATTGATATCGACAATGACGGCGGCCCATTCGCGGCTGCCAGGAGACGGACTTGAAACAACCAGAAGACCAGTTGCATCGAGGGCTGGAAGAGCGGCACATCAACCTGATGGCGCTCGGCGCGACGATCGGCGTCGGCCTGTTCCTCGGCTCGGCCACCGCGATCCGCGTCGCCGGCCCGGCCATCCTGCTGACCTACCTGCTGGGCGGCATCGCGATTTTCCTGATCATGCGCGCACTCGGCGAGATGGCGATCGCCAATCCCGTCGCCGGCGCGTTCAGCCGCTACGCACGCGACTACCTCGGGCCGCTCGCCGGCTACCTGACCGGCTGGACCTACTGGTTCGTGTGGATCGTCACCTGCATGGCGGAAATCACGGCGGTCGGCGTCTACATGCACATGTGGTTCCCCGGCGTGCCGAACTGGATCTGGGCGCTCGCGGCGCTCATGGCGATGGGCTCGGTGAACTTCATCGCGGTCAAGCTGTACGGTGAATTCGAGTTCTGGTTCGCGCTGATCAAGATCGTCACGATCGTGCTGATGATCATCGGCGGCGGGTTGATGATCGCGTTCGGCATCGGCAACGGCGGTGTCGCGATCGGCCTGTCGAACCTGTGGGCGCACGGCGGTTTCATGCCGAACGGCATCGACGGCGTGGTCGCCGCGTTGCCGATCGTGATGTTCGCGTATCTCGGCGTCGAGATGCTCGGCCTCACCGCCGGCGAGGCGCGCAACCCGGAGAAGTCGCTGACGAAGGCCGTGAACTCGGTGTTCTGGCGTGTGCTGATTTTCTACATCGGCGCGCTGTTCGTGATCATGTCGCTGTATCCGTGGGACCAGATCGGCACGCAGGGCAGCCCGTTCGTGATGACGTTCTCGCGGCTCGGCATCCCGGCGGCGGCCGGCATCATCAACTTCGTCGTGCTGACCGCGGCGCTGTCGTCGTGCAACAGCGGCCTGTTCAGCACCGCGCGGATGCTCTACAACCTCGCGCAGCAGGGCCAGGCGCCGGGCAAGCTCGGCCAGGTCAATCGCAACGGCGTGCCGGTGTACGGCGTGATCGTGTCGGTCGCGCTGCTGCTGATCGGCGTGCTGCTCAACTATCTCGCGCCGCAGCACGTGTTCACGTGGCTCACGTCGGTGTCGACGTTCGGCGCGATCTGGACGTGGTGCGTGATCCTGATCGCGCAGATGCGCTTTCGCCGCACGCTGTCGGCCGACAAGATCGCGCGCCTGCCGATCCGCGTGCCGTTCTATCCGCTCGGTTCGTTCGTCGCGCTCGGCTTTCTCGTGCTGGTCGTCGTGCTGATGGCGTTCACGCCCGACACGCGCGTCGCGCTCGTGATCGGGCCAGTCTGGATCGTGCTGCTCGGCATCACGTATGCGCTGTTCTACGCGAACCGTCCGGCGGCATCGGTGCCGACGAAGTCGTAAGCGGCACGGGCAGGGGCCCGCGTGACCTTGATCACGATCATGCACGCGCGGGCCGGACGACCTATGCTGAACGAATCGATTGTCCGCGTTTCGCGTGGCAACCCGCCGATCCCCGTGACCGCCGCGACCGCGGCGGTGGTCCGGCCGCCGTGCGCCGCTTCCGCGCGAAGCTCCCGTCGTCGTTCCGCGACGACGCGCACGCACGGAGGCCTTCGCCATGCAGCCTGCCCAGCCCATCCCGACGCTTGCGCGGATCGCGCTGGCCGTCGATCCGACGCCCGAATCGCTGTCCGCCGCGCGCTATGCGCGCACGCTGCTGCGCCCCGGCATGCGATTGCGCATCGTCTGCGCCATCGACAACCCGCGCCTCGTGTTGCCCGACATCCCCCGCATCGACGCACTGCTGACGTCCGCGCGCGAGGACATGATGCGCGAGGCGCAAGCCATCAACGAACGGATCGGGGCGATGTTCGCCGGCAGTGGTGTCGAGGTCGAGCAGGCCATCATCGATACGTCGGTGACGGGCGGCTCGGTGGCCGATGCCTTGGTGAGCGATACGTCGGCATGGCGTGCGGACGTGCTGATGGTCGGCGCGAATCCGCATCACGGGCTGCTGCGGCTCGTCGAAGGCGCGATGTCGGACACGTTGACGAATCGCGTGCGCTGCGCGTTGCTGATCGTGCCGGCAGCCTACGTACGGCCGTCGGACGGCGGCCTGCAGCGGCTGATGTTCGCGGTCGACGGCAGCGAGCCGTCGCTGCACGCGGTGCGCGTCGGGCTCGGCTTCGCGACGCCGACGACGTTGCTGTACGCGGCCTACGTGATCGATCGCGCGGTTCGTCTGACGGATATCGTGCCGGTGCGTGCGCTCGAGGATGCCTATCGCGCGGAGGGCGAGGATGCGCTCGCGAAGATCGGCCCGCTGTTCCATGCGACCGGGAACCCGAGCAAGCGCGGTGTCGTCGAAACCCGCCCGACCAGCGACGACGTCGCTCATGCGCTGATGCGCGACGCCGTGCACTGGCGCGCCGAACTGCTGGTGGTCGGCACGCATGGCAGGCGCGGCATCGCCGCCTGGCTGATCGGCAGCGTGGCGCGCCGCATTGCGCATCTCGCACAGGTGCCGGTGCTCCTCGTGCGCGGTGCCGAATAAATCGTGCGATGTCGAGAGCGAAGCAGGCTTGGCTTGACCTGCATCAGAAACGGCGCGCTCCGCGCGTGAGACATTGACGGAACGTCCGGCGACACCGCCGGTCTGTCGTGCATGTACCGCGCAGCCACGCTGCAACACGCGTGTCGATGGCGGTGCGTTCACAGCCGTGACATCAATTTCCGGAGCCGCACCGTGCGATGCACGGCGCGTCATCCGACCGAGAACTCTCTGGCACGAGGGTAGGCAGCCACGGTTGCCTTGGAGGACGGGCGGGGTGCAAGTCACCCCGTCCGCTTTCCGCGTTCGTGTTGTAGTTGGCCCCGTCTGGATTGCCTTCCCCGCAGGAATCGTCGTCATGGCCGCCGCGTCGAACGGCGCGTCATGAGTCGTGATGGCGCGCGGTGGCGCCGATGCGGATCGGTGAGGATCGCGGCCTATGCGCCGCTCGCTGTAGTACAGGCGCGGCGCGCGTCAGGCGCCGCGACGTCGTGAGATGTTCAACCGTTGCACGGCCCCCGCGCCGCCCAACGGCTGCCTGCATGCTCAGGTGAAGCGAAGTATCGACCGCAGGTCGTGCCGTCGGCCGGGAGCGCGGCGCACCCGCGGACGCGGACGCCCGACATGCAGCGGCGCGCACGCGCTGCACATGCGGTTGCGCAGGCGGTTCGCGTGCGGCCAGCCGGGGCGCGCCTTGCGACGTGGCTCGGCATCGGCGGGCGCGTCGGGTGCGGCCCGCGCGCAGAGTGCCGCGGCGAACCGTTGCAACGCGAGCACCGAGCCCGCGACGCTCTGGTACTTTTCGCGGCCGATCTGCCCGTCGAGCGTGACGAGCAAGCCGGCCTCGCGTGCAAGCGCAAGCAAGGTGTCGATATTGTCGGACGGAAGGTTGCCCGCCGACACGGGCTGGGCGGGCAGGGCGCACGCTTTGCCCGACGCGCGCCGCTGGCCGTCCCGGCCCGGTAAGTTGCGATGTGCCATGGTTGGTCTCCTGCGCCAGGCCCCGCATGCCGGCTCGACGGCCGGCTGAGCGATGACCCGTATGAACGTTTCGTCCATGTCACCAGTATCGTGTCGCGCCCGTGCGCTGCCAAGCAGCGCGCGCTGAAGTCGCTGTCAGGTAATGCGCGGCGCCTATCGGAATCCGCTGACACGCCGATCGGCCGATCGGCCGTCCCGGCGACGCGCCGGCCGGTTCGTTCGGACGAATGGGCCGCGCGTGGAGGAGAGCGCTTGACGCATGATTTCGGCCGGTCTAACTTGGCCAGTGCATCGGCGTCGGGCAACGTTCCATCGTTGGCCTGTGTCAGCCGGTGCCGCGCCCCGGGGTGGCGTGGCAGGGCTCCAGTCTCGTTCGCGGGCAGTTTGCGCCGCGAATCTTGCGCGGCCGGTTCGGGGACGGATCGGCACGGCGGCACGCAACGTGCCGTTGATCGCGCACAAACATGCGCCGGCGCATCGCACGCCGTGCCGCCGTTCAGTCTTTAAGCTTCCGGTACCTTCTTCTTTTCGTTCCTCGACCGTCAGGAGTCCGTCGATGTCCAAGGACAGTTTGCTCGATTCACTCAAGGAAGCCGCCAAACAGCGTGCGATCGGTTCGGATCAGTTGCGCGCGATGCTCGACGACGAAGTCCGCGCGCTGTCGTCCGACGCGCGGGTGCACGACTACATTCACGTATTCGCGATCCGGCACCTGCGCGAACGGATGCGCCGGCAGGACGATCTCCACGACGACTCGCGTGCCGATGCGCCGCCCGCGGACGCCGATCCGCGTCCGAGCCATCGCCTGTGACGGGCGAGCGGCGCGGCGGATGCCGCGGACATGACACGATCCGGCGCCGGGCCAGGGCCGGATCCTGATCGACATTCATGCGCGGGTCGACATCGAACCGGCCCGTTCCAACGCGCTTTTTGATCGCCGTGCCCGGGATCGACGGTGCCGTCGTCGCGTCCGGGGCCGGTGCGCGCACGGCGCCGTGAAGCGCGGTAATCCTGACGATCCGCTAACAATAGTCTTGCGTTTCGTCATGCGTTTCACTGAATTGTCACAGCGGCCTCAAGTAAGTGGCGCGATTGCCGTTTACCCGGTGAATTCGTCCACCGGGCGTTCCCGCTCCCTTACCGAGTCGTTGCCATGCTCTCGTCCATCCGCGCCCGCATCCTTGCCGCGTGTGTCGCCATCGTCGTATTCGCGCTGGTCGCCACCACGCTCATCAACTATTTCATCGCGCGCTCGTACAACGACGACGCGATCGACCGCAACCTGACCTCCGTCGCCAGCGGCCACGTGGTCGGGATCGCCGACTGGGTCGCCACCCGGAGCCGGATGATCGCGTCGCTGCAGGATGCCGCGCTGACGCCCGATCCGCTGCCGGTGTTCAAGCAGATGGCCACGGCCGGCGGTTTCACGAACGTCTACGCGGGCTACGCCGACAAGGCGTTCCACTTCTCCGACCCGACCGGCATTCCGCCCGACTACGATCCGACCGGCCGCCCGTGGTACAAGCAGGCCGCGCAGGCCGGCAAGCCGGTCGTCACGCCGCCGTACGTCGACGCCGGCACGGGCAACCTCGTCGTCACGTTCGCGGTGCCGATCCTGCGTGACGGCGCGGTGAAGGGCGTCGTCGCAGCGGACGTCGCGATGGACACCGTGATCGCGAACGTGAAGTCGATCCGTCCGACGCCGGCGAGCTTCGGGATGTTGATCGACAGCAACGGCCACGTGGTTGCCCACCCGGATCCGAAGCTGACGCTGAAGCCGGTCGCCGACGTGTCGCCCGAACTCGGTGCGACGAACGGCGCGACGATCGCGGCCGCGGCCGCGCCCGTCGAGGTGACGGTCGGCGGCGACGCGAAGCTGGTGCGCGCGCGCCCGGTGCCGGGCACGGACTGGTACGCGCTGGTGCTGCTCGACAAGAACGAAGCGACGGCCGGGATGCGCTCGCTGCTGACCGCGTCGCTGATCACGCTGCTCGTGATCGTCGGTGTGGCGTCGCTGATCATCGGTGCGATCACCGCGACCGCGTTCCGCCGCCTGTCGCAAGTGCGCCAGGCCATGGCCGCGATCGGCTCGGGCGCCGGCGACCTGACGCAGCGCCTGCCGGCCGACGGACGTGACGAAGTGGCCGACATCGCCCGCTCGTTCAACAGCTTCGTTGACAAGCTGAACGATGTGATGCGCCAGATCCGCGACGCAAGCGAATCGGTGCGCACGGCCGCGAACGAGATCGCGGCGGGCAACCAGGACCTGTCGTCGCGCACCGAATCGGCGGCGGCGAGCCTCGAGGAAACGGCCGCGTCGATGGAAGAGATCACCGCGACGGTGGGTCAATCGGCCGCCGCCGCCGGCCAGGCCGACGAACGCGCGGCGGCCGCTTCGCGGATCGCGTCGCACGGCGGCGTGGTCGTGTCGGACGTCGTCGCGACGATGGAGAGGATCGAGGAAGCCTCGGGCCGCATCGGCGACATCATCGGCGTGATCGACGGGATCGCGTTCCAGACCAACATCCTCGCGCTGAACGCGGCCGTCGAAGCGGCGCGCGCGGGCGAGCAGGGCCGCGGCTTCGCGGTCGTCGCGCAGGAAGTACGCAGCCTCGCGCAACGCAGCGCGCAGGCCGCGCGCGAAGTGAAGGTGCTGGTCGAATCGACGGTCGCGAGCGTGTCGGCCGGGTCCGGGCAGGTGCGTCAGGCGGGCGACACGATGCGCGAGATCGTGTCCAACGTGTCGAACGTGACGACGATCATCTCCGAGATCACGCACGCGGCGAACGAGCAGACGCGCGGCATCCAGGAAGTGAATCGCGCGGTCACGCAGCTCGACGAAATGGTGCAGCAGAACGCGGCGCTCGTCGAACAGTCGACGGCCGCCGCGACGGCGCTGCAGTCGCAGGCGAACGCGCTGGCGACCACGGTCGGGCGGTTCAAGGTCGCTTGACGCGGCTTGCGGGAAACACGGCCGCGCCGCTCAGGAGCGGCCGTTGTCGCGCATCAGCGCGAGCCGGTTGTAGAGCGTTTTCAGGCTGATCCCGAGCGCTTGCGCGGCGCGCGGCTTGTTGCCGTCGAAGTGGCGCAGCGTGGCCGCGATGAAGCGCTGCTGCGCATGGTGCAAGGTCGCGCCGAGCGGCAGCGCCATCGTGTTCTCCGACAGGCGCTCGGGCGGCATCGCCGGCTTCGGCAGCGTGACGTCGATGCCTTCGTCCGCCAGGATGTACGCGCGCTCGATCGTGTTGTGCAGCTCGCGGACGTTGCCGGGCCACGAATACGCGCGCAGCGCGGCGATCGCCGCGTCGTTCAGCCGCTTGTGCGCATGGTGCCGCGCGTTGAGCGCGTCGACGAATTCCAGGGCGATCGTCTCGATGTCGCTGTCGCGCTGGCGCAGCGGCGGCACGTACAGCGCAAACGCGGCGAGACGATAGAACAGGTCCTCGCGCAGCCGGCCGTCGCGCACGGCTTCGGCCGGGTTGTGGCGCGTGGCCGACACGATGCGCACGTCGAGCGGAATCGGCTCGGTGCCGCCCACCCGCACGATCACGTTCGATTCGATCGCCCGCAGCAACTTCACCTGCAACGACGCGGGCATTTCCGCGATCTCGTCGAGCAGCAGCGTGCCGCCGCGCGCGGCTTCGAAGAACCCTTCGCGCTGCGCGATTGCGCCCGTGAAGCTGCCTTTCTCGTGCCCGAACAATTGAGATTCCGCGATATCGGGCGGAATCGCGCCGCAGTTCACGGGGACGAACGGGCCGTCGCACCGGGCACTGAGATCGTGCAGCCGGCGCGCGACGATATCCTTGCCGACCCCGCTTTCGCCGGCAATCATCACGCTGGCGCGGGTCGGTGCGATCTTCTCGATGCGGCCGAGCAGCGTGCGCATCGCGGTGGACCGGCCGGACAACCGGCGGCCGTCCGCACGTTGCTTCGACCGGTTGGCGGTTTCTCCCATTGGCATGGATCGGTATTGGGTGGGGCCGTTTTGAAAATCGGCACCACGCGCTCCGTTGATTGCAATATTTTCATCGACAGCGAAACGACCATGAAGGTGCCGCGAAATAGAAATTTCCAATGTGCGCGGCGGGGACAGAAGAAACAGGCCATCGATTCCCGACGCGCATCGCGGCCTCTCAATGCCATCCAGGGTCGTAACGGTGCTTTTTTACAGAATTCCGATGAAAAAGCCGGACGTGACCATCATGCGTTGACGCGGCGCGCGACACCGGCCGGTGCTCAACCCGTCACGGCACACCCGCCAGCCAGGGTGTCGGGTGGGCAGCCATCCACGATCCGTGCCGGGCATGCCGCTTGCGGATGCCATCAGGCTCGCCCGGCACGCTCGACGGCAGGCCGGATGGTCGACTTGCGGCATGACGCCATGCGACCGGAGCCGGCGCGAGGCAAGGATGCAATGAGGACCCTGACCCGTGAGCTGTTACGGCAGGGTGCATGGATCGTGCTGGCCGTCGGGCTGGCGTCCGCGCTGCAGGCGTGGGCGGTTCGCGTCGTCGGTGAGCACGCGCCATTTGCGCCGCTGCCCTTTTATGCAGGCGTCGCGGCTGCCGCCTGGCTGACGTCGTTCGGCGGTGGGCTGGTCGCGGCTGCGTTGAGCGTCGCCGTGATCGGCACGCTGTGGTGGCGTGATGCGCCGCTGGCCGCGCTGCTTACGCAAGCCGGTGCATTCGTCGCGATCAGCTTCGTCGAGTGCGTGCTCGTGATGGCCGTGAAGCCGCTGCTCGCGAACGATCGCCTGCGCGAACCCGATGACGACGCCGCTGCCCGCGAGCCGCATCGCGAGCCGGCGCCGGCCGCACGCGTGCCGGCACCCGACGACCGCCTGCTGCGCCGTGTGGTCGACGCTTCGCCGGACGCGATCGTCGGGGTCGATGCCGCACGCCGGATCACGAGCTGGAATCCGGCCGCGCGGCGGATCTTCGGCATCGACGCGGCCCAGGCCGCCGGGCGCGACGTCGCCGCGATGATCGCGCCGCGCTGGCTGCGGCGCCATCCGCTGCCCGCGTCGTTCGCGAACCTGCACGCGCCGGTCGGTCCGCTCGACGTGCTGTGCGTGCGACGCGACGGCGGCCGTTTTCGGGCAACCTTCGCCGCCTCGCCGATGGTCGATGCGCAGGGCAACTGCACGGGCCTGTCGATGACGCTGCGCGACGCGCACGAACGACGCCGCGGCGAGCGGCGCAACCTGCGCTCGCTGCGCGGTGCACGCGACGCACGCGCCCAGGCGGACACGTCGAACCGGCTGAAGGACGAACTGCTGGCCACGGTGTCGCACGAGCTGCGCACGCCGCTGAACGTGATCTACGGCTGGGTCGAGGTGCTGCGCAACGTCGACGGCCAGGGGCTCGCGCAACAGGCCGTCGACGCGATCGATCGCAGCGCGCGGTCGCTGTCGCACATGGTGGCCGACCTGCTCGACGCGTCGTCGCTCGCGACCGGCCGTTTGCGCCTCGAGCGCGTGCCGGTCGATCTCGTGCGGATCGTGCGCGATGCCACGCGTGAACTCGACGCGACGGCACGGGCGAGCGGGCTCGCGCTGTCGACCCACTACGCGATGCCGACCTGCGTGATTCCGGCAGACCGCGAGCGCGTGCGCCAGCTTCTGTCGAACCTGTTGTCGAATGCGATCAAGTTCACGCCGCCGGGCGGGCGCATCGTCGTGTCGCTGGCCCGGGCCGGCGAGCGCGTGCGGCTGTCGGTCGCCGATACGGGGCAGGGCATTGCGCCGGAATACCTGCCGCACCTGTTCGAGACGTTCAGCCGGCCCGAACGCGCATTCGCGTCGCCGGAGCGCGGCCTCGGGCTCGGCCTGTCGATCGTGCGCAACATCGCGCAACTGCACGGCGGCGATGTCGTCGCGACGAGCGCGGGCGCCGGGCGCGGGACGACCGTCACGGTCACGCTGCCGGCTGGCTGGGATATCGACGATCCGGCCGAAAACCTGCTGCACGCGGCGGCCACGCCGGCGCCGGTGACGCTCGACGGCCAGCGCGTGCTCGTCGTCGACGACGACGCGACATCGCGCGCGAGCCTCGCCGCGGCCCTCGAAACGATGGGCGCGCAGGTATCGACCGCGCAGTCGGGGCACGACGCGCTCGACGCGGTGGAGCGGCAGGCGCCGAACGTCGTGCTGTCGGATCTCGCGATGCCGGACGGTGACGGCTTCTGGCTGCTCGACCGCATCCGTCATTTGCCGGGCAGCAGCGGGCATCTGCCTGTCGTCGCGGTCACGGCCCATGCCGGCAACGCCGACCGGCAACGCGTGATGGCGGCCGGGTTCGACGCGTACCTGCGCAAGCCGGTGGACATGCCGACGCTGGCGAGCGTGATCGCCGATGTCGCGCCGGACGCCGCGCACGATCGGAAAGGGCGTGGCCGGTAGCAGCCGGCGTGGCGGCTTGCCGGGTCATGACGAGGGAAGGCGGCGCGATGGACGCAACGGCAACCCGCGCGGCCGGCCCGCTCCGTCGCGACACACGGAGGTCCGGATGAAAACGAATCGAATGCATCGGCCGGCGGCGATCATGCTGGCCGCGAGCGTCGGCGCATCGATCGCCGTACTCGCCCATGCGCAGGCGTTACCCGCTTCGTCGGCGCAGGTCGCGCCGGGCGTCATCCGCCCCGGCACGACGGCCGACGAGGCCGGCTTGACCCAGCGGCCGACCGGTATCGATGCCGAATTCGTCGACAAGGCCGGCATGATCGGCAAGGTGGCGCGGCAGGCCAGCCAGCTCGCGCTCGACCGCTCGTCGAACCCCAACGTGAAGGCATTCGCGCGCCGGATGGTCGACGATCACGGACGAATCGCCGGCGAATTGCGGCAGCTTGGCGCGACCAAGGGCGTACCGGTCCAGTCGCGGATGCTCGTCGATCCGGCCGTGACCGCGCTGCGAACCAGGGAAGGTCATGCGTTCGACACGGCCTATGTCGCGCTGGCGGGCCCGAGCGCGCATGAAGCGGCGATCCGGCTCTACGAAACAGAAGCGCGCAACGGCCGCGATCCGCAGCTTCGCGCGTTCGCGGCCAACGCGTTGCCGACGCTGAAGGCGCTTCTGGCCGCCGCCCGGCAACTCGCGCGGACGGTGGCGGCCGCACACTGAGCGCCGATCCGCGCTACCGCTTGCCGCCGTCGGGGCTTTCTGGGCTTTCAGGCGCTTCGGGACCGCCCGGCGACGCTTCGTACGGCGGAGAGTCGAGCGCCGTTTCGCCTTCCTCGATCAGCCAGTACGGCGAACTGCCGTAGTACGCATGCAGCGCCTCGGCCCACGCCGGATCGGCCATGGCGGGCCAGCGGTTCCTGTCGAAGCCGGGGGCTTCGCGCACGCGTTCGGTGGCGACGGGCAACACGAAGCAGCGGCGTTCGACGTCGAGCACGAGCACGTTCCACGGCACCGCGAGCAGCTTGTCGCCGATCCCCGGCGGGCTGCCCGCCGACACGACCGCATACGCGATCCGGCCGGAGCGCACGTCGAGCATGATGTCGGCGATCTGGCCGATGTCGTCGCCGTCCATCGTCAGCACGCGGTCGCCTTCGAGCGTGCGGGCGGCCATCACGTCGGGCCCCGGCCCGCCGCCGGCCGTGCGGCGCTTGCCGCCGACGATGCGCGTGTCGTCACGCGACGGTCTGTCCGTTGTCATCGAACACCTCCTGGTCGAAGCGGCACCCGGGCGGGCCACGCGGTATCAACGGGCGCCGGTCAACGCCGGCGCGGCAGCGACACGTCCTCGAGCGTATTGGCCAGCTCGTCGCGTTCGGGGCCGCCCGCGCGCGTCGCGATGTCGCCGAGCGACACGATGCCGACCAGCCGCCGGTTGCGGTCGAGCACCGGCATCCGATGCAACTGCACGTCGGCCATCCGCTGCTGGACGTCGCCGACACCGTCGTCCTCGACGCACCACTGCACGGGGTGGGACGCGACCGCCTGCACAGGCGTGTCGGACGAATGGCCGTGCGACAGTCCGCGCACCGCGAGGTCGCGGTCGGTCACGATCGCGACGAGTTCGGCGCCGTCGCAAACGGGCAGCACGCCGATATCGAAGCGCCGCATCAGTTCGGCCGCGTGGCGAATCGTGTCGGTCGGCGCGACGCACACCACGTCGCGCGACATGATCTCGGTGACGCGATACATGAAGGTCTCCTTCGTGAGCAAGACTATCGGGGAGCAGATGGCGTGCCGCGCGCGGGCCGCACACGCCGGGCCGCGCCGGCCAGGCGACGGAGAAATTTGCCAGCCCGCTTGTACATCTTCCACGGCGACAGCCGCGAACGGGCGGGGCGGGACATCAGTGGCCGATGCCCGTCATCGCGACGATCGCGAGCACCACCGCGCTTTCGATCGCCGCCAGCGCGGCGACGCCGGCGGCGCCGCTGACTTCATGCCATCTGCGTTCAAGGCGTTTCATCAGATCAACTCCGGATTGCTCCGGCACGCCGCTGCGCCGCCGCGCAGCGCGGGCCGGTTGCCGCCGTCAGCCGTGATCGCGGGGCGGTGAAGGGACGTGCGGCGAGCGGCGTTCGTGCTCGCCGGCGGGCTTGGCAGGATCGATACGGGTCGCGCCGCCCACGGCGGGCGGGTCGCTGGCCGGAAACGTCTCCTCGAGGCCCTCGTCGATGCGCTCCTCCGTCTTGTCTTCGGACGGCGGGCGCGACGTGGCGAGCCAGAGCAGTCCGGCAGCCGGTGACACGGCGTCGTGGCGGCCGGGGGCGTGAACGGTCATGGTCGAACCTCCTTGGTCATGGATGGGGGCGCAAGCGCCATGCCCGCGCGGGCCGACGGTACGACGCTTGCGCGTGGGCGAAACCGCACGGGGCGCGGCGCAGCCACGCGCGCCGTCGGCGTGGACAAGAGGACATCGTGATGAATGCATCCAGGGAAAGAATACGGTACGACGCGAACGTATGCGGCGGCGATTTCGCCCATGTGCGCGAGCGTTTCGACACGTGGAAGCGCGAGTCGCTGGTCTATCGGCCCGAGCGGCGCATGTTCGACGGCAAGGACGAGGTACGCGAACTGAACGACACCGTCTACGACGGCCCCGAGCGCGCGCAGCGGGCGCTCGTCGCGGAATGCACGCCGTCCGACCGGTTCGCGCTCGCGGCACGCCTGACCGCGGAAGGCCGCACGATGTGGCTGGTGATGGCGGCCTACGACGACTGAGTGCGCGGCAGCGTCCGACCGGAGCGGGCAACCGGGCGCGCCGGAGCGGGCACGCCGCTTGCGCGCGATGCCGGCGCCATCGAGATGCGCGCGCCGTCGCGCAGGAGAGACATGAATACGCCATCCAAGCTGCACCGCCCCGAGCCGACGACGCCCGATGTCGACCCGGACCCGCCGCCGCCCGGGCACGACGATCCCGTCGATCCGCCCGTGCCGGATGGGCTGCCGGAAGGCGACCCGCCGTCGCAGCCGCCACCGATGCGGATGCCGGGAGGCGGTGCGTCACAACCGTCCGCGCGAACACTGAAAAAAGGAGGACCCTCATGGACATTCACGTGCAATCGCCAGACAAGCGCGCGATCGCTCAGGTGCTGGGCCGCTACTTCGAATCGCGCTCGTTGCGCTATCACATCGAGGAATTGCCGGGCGGCGTGCTGCAGATCGGCTTTCGCGCCAGCGGCCGCCCGGCCGCCGTCACCGTGTCGTTCGACGATGCCGCATACGACACCTATACGCACTGGGATGCGAGCCAGAAACAGCTCGCGCTCGGTCGGCTCGCCGACGGCTTCTCGCGGATGATGTCGGCGCGCAGCCCGGCCGCGCTGGCCGGCGACTATCACGTCGAGCGTTTCTGATTCCATCCCGCTTCACCGGACTGTCCCGCGTACGGCAAAGTGCCCGCACGCAGCGGGCGCTTTGCGTCCGCGCGCGTGTCGCGTAGGATGTCCGTTAATTCAGCGCATGCTACGTTCGCGCCGCAGGCTGCCAGCCGCTGCAGCCGAAGAGGCGCAATGCGCTCCTTTACTTCGGGTTCGTTTCGCGCAACCGACGGGGACCTTGATGACTGTTGCTCGCCCTTTGCTGTCACCCGGCGCACGCCGGTTCGTTTCCGGGGTGTCGGCCTGCGCGGCGCTTGCCGCGGCCGGCGCCCGCGACGCGTCGGCCCAGACGCCTTCACCGCTCGGCGAGTGGCAATACTCGGCGGGCGTGCCGCTCCAGAAACTGTTCGAGCCGAATGTCTCCACCTGGGATATCAGCATGGGCGCCGCGATGACGCTGCAGCCGCGCTATGCGGGCTCCGATCGCTATCGCGTGATGGGCGGCCCGACGGTCGATATCCGCTATCGCGACCTGTTCTTCCTGTCCACCGGCGAAGGGCTCGGCGCGAACGTGCTGCGCGGGCCGAACTGGCGCGTGAGCCTGTCCGTCGGCTACGACCTCGGGCGCCGCTCGGCCGACGACATCCAGCACCTGAACGGCCTCGACAACATCAACGCGGCACCGGTGATGAAACTGGCGGCCGACTACGTGATCTCGAAGGAATTTCCGCTCGTGCTGCGCGCGGATGTCCGGCGCAGCATCGGCGGTTCGAATGGCTGGGTCGGCGATTTCTCCGCATACATGCCGCTGCCGGGCAGCAACGAGCATTTCTTCTGGTTCGCGGGGCCGACCGTGTCGTTCGCCGATTCGCGCTACATGAACAGCTGGTTCGGCGTGAGCCAGGGCGGTGCCGCGCGTTCCGGGCTGCCGGCCTATTCGTCGGGGGCCGGGCTCAAGTCGGTCGGCGCGGGCGTGACGATGGCCTGGTTCGTGAACAAGCACTGGTTCGTCACGATCGACGGCGCGATCGAGCAGCTCGTCGGCCGCGCCGCGCGCAGCCCGATCACGCAGCAGACGACCAACGGCGTGTTCGACATGTCGGTGAATTACCAGTTCTGAGCGGGGCCGTGCAGCCGATCGCCGACGGGGCGTGCGGCAGTTGCCGTCACATTTGATATGATTCCGACCTGTACAAATGTACAGTGATCGATCCCCGTGACGCCTGCATCGCCGACGCCCCCGGCGTTTTACTACCTGACCAATTTCGAACGCGCGCTGGCCTGGCTCGGCGCGCGTTACGACGACCTGTTCGACGAGCACGAGCACGCGTTCGTCCGGCAGTTCGCGACGCTGCCGCAGGCGTCGCGCGCGCTGCTCGTGCGGATGCTGATGCGCAACGGGTCCGACTTCCGCGCCAGCAAGCTCGTCTACGACGAAATCGGCTGCGCGCTCGACGCGGTCGCGCCGCTCGTCGCACTCGGCTGGGTCGATCCGGCGCCTGCGCTGACGCTCGACGAGCTGTTCGCGCTGTCGACCAAGGCCGATCTGCTGCGCATCTTTCCGGCACTCGCCGCGCATGCGGGCGAGCGCAAGCCCGACTGGCTCGAGCGGCTGCGGCCCGCGCACGACGTCGCGCAACCGCTCGACGCGTGGTGCGCGCAGGCCGGCGACCGCGTGCTGCGCGTGACGGTCGGCGCGCTGTGCGACCGGCTGCGCCTGATGTTCTTCGGCAATCTCCATCAGGACTGGAGCGAGTTCGTGCTCGCCGATCTCGGCGTGTTCCAGTACGAAAGCGTGCCGATCGCGCCGTCGTCGCGTGCGTTCCAGCAGCGCGGCGACGTCGATGCGTATCTCGCGCTGCAGATGTGCCGCGATGCGCTCGACGCGTGGCCCGACGATCTGCCGTTCGACGACCTGATGCGCGCCATCGACGCGGTCGGCTGCACCCAGCCGTGGCTTGCGACGCGTCGCGCGAAGCTGCTGTTCGCGCTCGGGCAGACGTGTGAGCGCCGGGCCGACTGGGACGGCGCGCTCGACGCGTATGCACGCAGCGCGTGGCCCGGCAGCCGCCATCGGCGTATCCGCGTGCTGGAACGCTGCGGGCGTGACGACGAGGCGCTCGCGCTGGCGCTCGCCGCGCGCGGCGGCTTCGAGAGCGACGAGGAGCGCCAGCGTGTCGAGCGGATGCTGCCGCGCCTGCAGCGCCGGCTCGGCCAGCGCGTCGAACGTGCTGCCGCGGTCGCAGACGTGCCGCGCGAGACGCTCGTGATCGCGCGCCCCGATGCGTTCGTCAGCGTCGAATTCGCGGTGCGCGACCATCTCGCGCACCCGGCGTCGCCGGTCCATTACGTCGAAAACACGCTGATCAATTCGCTGTTCGGGCTGCTGTGCTGGGAGCCCGTGTTCGCCGCGGTGCCCGGTGCGTTCTTCCACCCGTTCCAGCGCGGCCCGGCCGATCTGCACGCACCCGATTTCGTCGCACGTCGTGCGGAAGCGTTCGCCGCATGCTTTGCGCAGCTCGATTCGGGCGCCTATCGCGACACGATCCGACGGCATTTCGCGACGAAAGCCGGGCTGCAATCGCCGTTCGTGTTCTGGGGCGTGCTGACGGGCGCATTGCTCGACGAGGCGCTCGCGTGCCTGCCGCCCGAGCACCTGCGGCTGTGGTTCACGCGCCTGCTCGCGGATATCCGCAGCAACCGTTCGGGGTTGCCCGATCTCGTCCGTTTCTGGCCCGGCGAGCGCCGCTACGAGCTGATCGAGGTGAAAGGCCCCGGCGACCGCCTGCAGGACAACCAGACGCGCTGGCTCGCGTACTGCGTCGCGCACGGCATGCCGGTGCGCGTGATCGATGTCGAGTGGGCCGGCGAGGGCGTCGCGCACGCCGAAGCGGCGGGACTGTCCGCATGAGCTACGTCGTCGCGGTGCGGGCGATGTGCGAGTTCACCGCGCGACGCGGCGACCTCGACCTGCGCTTCACGCCCGCACCGACCGCGCTCGAAGGCATCGCCGGCCACGGTGCGGTCACGTCGAATCGCGGCGCCCGCTACGAAACCGAGATCGCGCTGACGGGCACCTGGGGCACGCTCACCGTGCGCGGCCGCGCGGACGGCTACGACCCGGTGGCGAACCGTCTCGAGGAAATCAAGACCTATCGCGGCAGCCTCGATGCGATGCCCGACAACCACCGTGCGCTGCACTGGGCGCAGGCAAAGGTCTACGCGCACCTGATGTGCGACGCGCGCAGCCTCCCCGAAATCGACGTCGCGCTCGTCTATTTCGACATCGTGTCCGAGCGCGAGACGGTGCTGACGCAAACGCTGGGCGCGGCCGAGCTCGCGACGTTCTTTGCCGAGCAGTGCGCGTGCTTCGTCGGCTGGGCCGAGCGCGAGACGGCCCATCGGGCGGCGCGCGATGCGGCGCTGCGCGCGCTGGCGTTTCCGCACGGCCGGTTCCGCAGCGGCCAGCGCGAGCTGGCGGTGGCCGTCTATCGCGCGGCACGCGACGAGCGGTGCCTGATGGCGCAGGCGCCGACCGGCATCGGCAAGACGCTCGGCACCGTGTTTCCGCTGCTGAAGGCCTGCGGCGAGGGCGAGCTCGATCATGTGTACTTCCTGACCGCGAAGACACCCGGCCGCGCGCTCGCGCTCGAAGCGGCGATGACGCTCGGCGCCGGCACGCCGGCGCTGCCGCTGCGCGTGCTGGAACTCGTCGCACGCGACAAGGCGTGCGAGCATCCGGACAGCGCATGCCACGGCGAATCGTGTCCGCTCGCGAAAGGCTTCTACGACCGGCTGCCGGCCGCGCGCGATGCGGCCATCGAGGCCGGGCTGCTCGACCGCGAGACCGTGCGCGCAGCGGCGCTCGCGCACGACGTCTGCCCGTACTACCTGTCGCAGGAGCTCGCGCGCTGGTCCGACATGGTGATCGGCGACTACAACTACTACTACGACGGCAGCGCGATGCTGCACACGCTCGCGCAGCAGAACCAGTGGCGTGTCGGCGTGCTCGTCGACGAAGCGCACAACCTGCTCGATCGCGCGAGGAAGATGTTCAGCGCGTCGCTCGATCCGTTCGCGTTCGCGGCGGCCCGCGAGATTGCGCCCGCGGCGCTGCGCAAGGCGTTTGACCGGCTCGCCCGCGCCTGGGGCACGGTCAGCCGCGCGCAGGCCGAGCGCTATGCCGCGTATCCGGAGATCCCGGGCCCGATCGTGTCGGCCGTGCAGAACCTCGTTGCGGCAATCGGCGAACACCTGGCCGACGCGCCGCGCGCGAACGGCGATGCGCTGCTGCGGTTTCATTTCGAGGCGATCCAGTTCGGCGTGCTGGCCGACGCGTTCGACAGCGCGTCGATCTTCGATGCGACGCAGCAGGGCGAACCGATGCCGCGCCAGCCGGCGCTCGACGGCGTCGGGTCGGCCGGCCGCCGGCGCCGCGTCCAGTCGACGCTGTGCGTGCGCAACGTGATTCCGGCCGGTTTTCTCGCCTCGCGCTACGAAGCCGCGTGCGCGACCGTGCTGTTCTCGGGCACGCTGAGCCCGTTTCATTTCTACCGCGACACGCTCGGGTTGCCCGGCGACACGGGCTGGCTCGACGTCGACGGGCCGTTCCGCGCCGAGCAACTGACGGTGCGCGTCGCGAGCCACGTGTCGACGCGCTGGCGCGACCGCGACCGTTCGCTCGAACCGATCGCCGACCTGATCGCCGCGCAATACGCGACGCGGCCCGGCAACTACCTCGGCTTCCTGAGCAGCTTCGACTACCTGGGGCGCGTGGTCGCGCTGATGCAGACGCGGCATCCGGACGTGCCCGTCTGGGCGCAGGCGCCCGGCATGGCGGAAAGCGAGCGCGACGCCTTTCTCGCCCGCTTCGACGCAGGCGGGCGCGGCGTCGGCTTCGCGGTGCTGGGCGGGGCGTTCTCGGAAGGTGTGGACCTCGTTGGCGAGCGGCTGATCGGCGCGTTCATCGCGACGCTCGGGTTGCCGCAGGTCAACGACGTCAACGAGCAGATGCGGCGTGCGATGGACGCGCGCTTCGGCAACGGCTACGACTACATGTACTTGTACCCGGGCTTGCAGAAGGTCGTGCAGGCGGCCGGGCGCGTGATCCGCACCGAGCACGACGAAGGTGTCGTGCACCTGATCGACGACCGTTACCGGCGGCGCGAAGTGCGCGACCTGCTGCCGCGGTGGTGGCGGATCGGGTGAGACGGACGAGGCGCTGCCGGCAGGCTGCCGATTCGGGCAGGTGAGCGCCATCCGTCGCGTAGCGAGATCGGGCGGCCGCGGACGCGGCCTGGGTGAGTGCTGCCGCTATAGCACATTCAGCATCGCGAGCGCGGCTTCCTGCAGATGCGGCAGGACGCGCCGCACGGCCGCGTCGGTCGTCTCCGCGCCGATCGGCATGTTCGTGCTCAGCGCGGCGACCACTTCACCATGACGGTTCTTCAGCGGCACCGCGATCCCGCGCACGCCGACCTGCAATTGCTGTTCGATCGCCGCGAAACCGGCGTCGCGTGCGTGGTCGACCTGTTCGAGCAGGCGCGCCTTGTTGGTGATCGTGTGCGGCGTGAACGGCGGCAGTTCGGTGTCGTCGAGCCACGCGCGCACGGCTTCGCGATCCGGATGATGGGCGAGCAGCACGACGCCGGGCGACGTCAGCGGCGCCGGCACGCGCGCGCCGAGCACGAAGCCGGTCGTCATCACCCGCGACACGCCGTTGCGCGCGATGAACACGAGTTCCCAGTCGTCGAGCACGCTCACGTACGCGGACTCGTTCAGCGATGCGCTCAATTGCTGCAGATAGGGCTGGACCGTGCGCGGCAGGCGGGCCGAATCGAAGTACGACCAGCCGACCCGCAGCACGCGCGGCGTGAGACCGTACAGCTTGCCGTCGGTGTACACGTAGCCGAGCGATTCGAGCGTCAGCAGGTAGCGCCGTGCGGCCGTGCGCGTGAGGCCGGTGCGCGCGGCGGCCTGGGTGGGCGTCATGCGCGCATGCTGGCTGTCGAACGCCTCGAGGATCGCCAGGCCTTTTTCGAGGCCGGCAATCCAGTCGCGTCGGTCGAGTTCGGGCTTTTTCATCATCGTGAGCAGGCCTCGGAATGCGCGATCATCGCGCGTGAATGGGCGATTATCGCGCACTTTTTCAGGTGAGAGGCGTGCGGAGGACGGGATCCCCCCATTGGGTCAGCTTTGCAGGCGGCAGACCGGGATATACAATCGTCAATGTATATCCAAGGAGGTCCATATGCTGGTTGCAAAGTGGGGCAATAGTCTGGCCGTCCGCCTTCCGGCCAGTGTGGTCGACGCCCTGGAGCTTCGCGAAGGTGACGACATCGAAATCGTGGTCGATAGCCCGCGCGTTTTTGCCGTGAGTCGCAAGCCCAGGCCCGAAGAGCTTCTGCAGCGGTTGCGGCGTTTCCGTGGCAAGTTGCCTGCCGATTTCAAGTTCAGCCGGGATGACGCGAATGAGCAGGACTGATGCGACGCGATCGTTCGTCGACAGCAACGTCGTGCTTTATCTGTTGTCCGAGGACGATCGCAAGGCGGACCTGGCAGAGTCGCTCCTGCTTCGGCGGCCGATCATCAGTGTCCAGGTACTGAACGAGGTAGCCCGTGTCTGCAGTCGCAAATTGCGGATGCCGTGGATCGACGTGGGACAGTTTCTGGAGCCGATCAGGGGTTTGTGCCGTGTCGTGCCGATCTCGGTCGATACACACGACCTGGGGCGAAAGCTGGCGGAGCGGCACGGTTTGTCCTTTTACGACGCGTGTATCGTTGCAAGCGCTTCGATCGAGGGTTGTGAATACCTCTATACCGAGGACATGCATGACGGCTTGTGTGTGGAGGGCGGGCCGGTGCTGAAAAATCCGTTCGCGTGAGTAACGACGCTTTCAGTTGCCCGCCCCGTGCGTCTGTCAGCGCAGGCGAACATGACATCGGGCCAAACGCGGCATCGACTTGAACTCGACATGAAAATCCGACAATCCCTGTTTATTGCGTACGCCTCGTTCGTGCCGTTACTTGCCGCTGCCAATTCCTCGGCTGACACGTCTTTGCCGCGTCCGACCGTCGACGTCCGTGCGTGGCCGCGCATGACGTCACCGAAATTCGGCTGCTACGTCGAAACGGCCTTCGGCTACCGTGACAAGCGCTTCAATTGCGCGCTGAAGCAGTCCCGGAACACGGGCGACGCGTGCAAGAACACGAAGGCGTACTACGAGGGCCCGGCGTTCCCCGACCGGCTCGCGGCCCGCGTGCATCCGCTCGCGACGAAGGTCGAGCTCGACTGGGAGCAAGGCAGGCTGCAGATGGTCACCGTCACGCTGAAGGGGACGTGGAACGAAACGGACGTGCGCAAGGCGTTCGGGCTGCCGCGCGCGGAAGGGGGCAAGCTGACCGAAGCGGAGTTGCGCTCGGAGCCGGGCAACCTGATGGACACGAGTGTCCAGTACCCGTCGTCTCCGCTCGATGAAAGCCTGGCGAAACGCGCAAGCAACCCCGCGCGCGGCACGACGGCCGTGATGCTCTACGGCTTCGACCACATGGGCGGCGGCGATGTCGATTGCGGGGGAGGCGAGTAACGCGGGAGGGCGCGGCCGGCGCAGGCGCCGACCGGGTGTGGCGGGTGGTACGGCCGCTCGCCGCGCGTGCGCCGTACCGTCAGGGCTTTACTCGCTGCTCGTCCACTCGACGTTCGCGCCGACCGAGCGCAGGTTCTCGACGAAATGCGGGTGAGCACGGCGGATCGGCAGCGCGTTCATGATTTCCGAGCGGCCTTCGATACTCGCGGCCACCATCAGCAGCGCGATCGCGACGCGGATGATGTACGGGCTCTCGACGCGCGCCGGCGTCAGTTGCAGCCCGCCGAACGTAATCAGTCGGTGCGGATCGGACAGCAGCACGTGCGCACCGAACTTCGACAGTTCGCCGGACCAGCCAAGCGCGCCGTCGTACACCTTGTTCCAGAACATCGCGCTACCTTCCGCGCGCACGCCGAGTGCGATGAAGATCGGTAGCAGGTCGACCGGCAGATACGGCCACGGCGCGGCTTCGACCTTGGTGAGGATGTTCTGCGTGAACGGCCGGCGCACGCGTAGCGGGCCGTCGCGTTCCGCGCGCGACCAGCCGTCGCGGTGCGTGACGGTCACGCCGAATTTCGCGAACGTGCGGTCGATCAGCGGGAAATGCTCGGGCGACGAATTGCGCACCGTGATGTCGCCGCCGGTGATCGCGCCGAGCGCGAGGAACGTCGCGATTTCATGGAAATCCTCGGCGAAGCGGAACTCGCCGCCGCCGAGCTTGCCGCCGCCCGTCACGCACAGCCGCGACGTGCCGATGCCCTCGATCGCGACGCCGATCATCGCGAGGAACTGGCTGAACTCCTGCACATGCGGCTCGGACGCGGCGTTCATCAGCGTCGACGTGCCGTTGGCGGCCGTCGCGCACAGCGCGAAGTTCTCGGTGGTCGTCACCGATGCGTAGTCGAGCCAGTGATCGTTGGCCGTCAGCGGGCCGTCGGTGCGGACGATCAGCGAATCAGGCGTGCGCTCGATGTGCGCGCCGAAGCGCTCGAACACCTCGACGTGCGGATCGATCTCGCGCACGCCGAGCGTGCAGCCCTTCACGTCGTTCTCGAGGCGCGCGACGCCGAAGCGCGCGAGCAGCGGCGGGATCAGCATGATCGACGAGCGCATCGCTTCCGGCAGCCGGTGGACGGCCGGATCAAATTTCGTGTTGCGATGGTGGAGTTCGAGCAGGCCCGTCGTGAAGTCGACCGACACGTCGCTGCCGAGCGTGCGGAAGATGTCGAGGATCTTGCGCACGTCGGTGATGTCCGGCACGCCGATGAGGCGCAGCGGCTGATCGGTCAACAGGGTGGCGCACAGAATCGGCAGGACGGCGTTCTTGTTCGCGGACGGCTTGATGTCCCCGCGCAGCGGAGTGCCGCCGTGGACGATGAGATTCGACATGATATGGGGGCGTATCGGTGACTGACGTAGGCCCATATGATGCCATTGGTCGGCACGCGGCGTGGCATGTTCAGCGGGGAAAAGGGGGAATCGACGCGTGCAACTGACACTGTTTGACGTCGTGCGCTCGAACGCGAGGCAGCGGCGCCGTTGCAGGTCATCGTCGAGCCACGCGGGATGGCCGGCCGCGCATCGGGCCGGCCATCCGGTCAGGGTGTTACTGCGCCGCCCGCATCCGCGCGGCGACCACCAGCGAGATCAGGCAGCCCACCGCGAGATAACCGGCGACCAGGTGCCACGAGCCGCCGGCCACGCTGACGAGGCCGACCGCGATGAACGGCGTGAACCCGCCGCCGACCACGCTCGCGAACTGGTAGCCGACGCCCGCGCCGCTATAGCGGTATTCGGCGCCGAACAGCTCGGTGAACAGCGGCTGCTGGACGCTCACGACCATGTCGTGCGCGGCATTCGCAAGCAGGATCGAGAAGATCACGATCCATGCGATCGACCGCGCTTCCAGCGCGACGAAGAACGGCACCGCGGACGCGAGGCCGATCAGCGCGCCGATCAGGTAGATGCGGCGCAGGCCGTAGCGGTCGGCCAGCCATGCGAAGCACGGGATCGTCACGCAGCTCACCGCGCCCACCAGCAGGCCGATGTTCAGGAACAGGTCGCGCGACATGCCGAGGTTGGTCGTCGAATAGCTGAGCGCGAACGCGGTGACGATATACATCGTGAACAGTTCGGCCAGGCGCAGCGCGATGATCAGCAGGAATGCCTTCGGATGACGCGTGAGCGCTTCCAGCACCGGCAGGCGCAGCTTGCGGTTGCCGTGTTCGACCTTCTCGACGAACTCCTGCGATTCGTCCATGTTCTTGCGCACCCACAGCCCGATCAGCACGAGCACGATGCTGAACACGAACGGCAGGCGCCAGCCCCACGACTTGAACGCGGCCTCGCCGAGCGTGTGGCTCAGGATCGACACGATGCCCGTGGCCAGCACGAGGCCGACGCCGTAGCCGACCTGCACGCCGCTGCTGTAGAACGCCTTCTTCTGCTTCGGCGCGCTCTCGACGGCCATCAGCGCCGCGCCGCCCCATTCGCCGCCGACGGCGAAACCCTGGATCGCGCGCATCAGCACCAGCAGCACGGGCGCCCACCAGCCGATCGTCGAGAACGCCGGCAGCAGGCCGATCGCGACCGTCGACAGCCCCATCAGCATCACGGTCAGCACCAGCATCCGCTTGCGGCCGAGCCGGTCGCCGTAGTGGCCGAACACGACGCCGCCGAGCGGCCGGAACAGGAAGCCGACGCCGAAGGTCGCGAACGCCGCGAGCGTGCCCATCGTCGGGCTGACTTTCGGGAAGAACTCGGAATTGAATACGAGCGCGGCGACGATCCCGTACAGCAGGAAGTCGTACCAGTCGACGACGGCGCCGACGAAGCTGCCGATCGCGGCCTTGCGGGCCTGGCTGCGTATGCGGGCACTGGCGGCGGCGTTGAGGGTGTCGAAGGTGGGGGTCATGGTGATGTCTCCTGGCACGGCGCATCGTGGAATCGTGGCGGCGCCGCGTCCGATGCTGCATTGAAGTCGATGAGTGAACGGAGAATAGGGCGCGCGCCGCACGGCGGCAATTGGCCATTCGGACAGAATGCGCGATTATCGTTCAAGTCCGTGCGATTATCGAACGCTTTTCGGGTTTGCACTAGGCGGCGTGGCGATATCCCGTTTGGCCAGGGTGTGCCGCCGTGAACGAACTGGTTAAAATCGGCAGCATTGAAAACTCGCCCGTTCGGGGCGGGACGCGCGGTCGCCACCCTGGCCGCGCCTTCCGCACGCAACGGGCGCCATCCCCATCGACGCATGCCTCCGGAGACTGGAATGCCCGGCAATTCCCACCCCCTGTCCAGCGATACGCCGCCCGTTGCCGATCCGGCTGCCAATCCGCTCGGGATGGCCGGCCTCGAGTTCGTCGAATTCGCGGCGCCCGTGCCGGAAGCGCTCGCGCAGCGCTTCGAGCAGCTCGGCTTCAAGGCGATCGCACGGCACGTCAGCAAGAACGTCACGCTGTACCGGCAAGGGCAGATGCACTTCCTGATCAACGCCGAGCCCGATTCGTTCGCCGCGCGCTACGCGGAGGAATACGGAATGGGTGTCTGCGCGATCGGGTTGCGCGTGGCCAGCGCCCGGCGCGCGTTCGAGCGGGCGATCGAGCTCGGCGCGTGGGCGTTCGAGGGCGAGAAGGTCGGCGTCGGCGAGCTGAAGATTCCGGCGATCCAGGGCATCGGCGATTCGCACCTTTATTTCGTCGACCGCTGGCGCGGGCGCGATGGCCAGCGCGGCGGCGTCGGCGATATTTCCATCTTCGACATCGATTTCCGGCCGATCGACATCGCGACTGCGCATACCGATCTCGACTGCGTGGGCGTCGGGCTGCAGCAGGTCGATCATTTCACGCAGACCGTCGGCGCGGGGCGCATGCAGGAGTGGCTGGATTTCTACCACGACCTGCTGCATTTTCGCGAGATCCACGAAATCGACGCGCACTGGCATGTGTCCGAGGAATCGCGCGTGATGGTGTCGCCGTGCGGCGCGGTGCGGATTCCGGTCTATGAGGAAGGCACGCGGCGCACCCAACTGATGCATGCGTACCTGCCCGACCACCCCGGTGAGGGCGTGCAGCACGTCGCGCTGGCCACCGACGACATCCTGTCCTGCGTCGATGCGCTGCGGGCGAACGGCGTCGAATTCGTCGAGCCGCCGGCCCGCTATTACGACGACGTCGACGCACGGCTGCCGGGGCACGGCGTCGACCTCGACGCGCTGCGCCACCGCGCGGTGCTGGTCGACGGGGAGGTCGGCAGCGACGGCGTGCCGCGCCTGTTTTTCCAGACCTTCGTCAAGCGCCGGCCCGGCGAGATCTTCTTCGAAATCGTGCAGCGCAAGGGGCACCACGGGTTCGGCGAAGGGAATCTCGCGGCACTCGCCCGCGCGCGCGACGCCGGCTGAGCGGCCGCGGCGCCCGCATCGGGCATCAGGCATCACGCGTTACACATCGAGCCTCACGCGCCGGCGGCCGGCACGCGGTTCGGCGCGGGGTCGTTCGGCTCGCGCAGCACGCACGCGGTGCCGCCCGGCGTGTACATCGACACGACACAGCGGTTGCACGACGTGCAGCCCGACTGCGCGAGCCGGCCGTCGCGCAGCCCGTTGACGAAATCCGGCTCGAACACGAGCGCACGTGCGAGCGCCACCGCGTCGAACCCTTCGCGCATCGCCCGCTCGACGTTCCCGCGTGAACGCACGCCGCCGAGGTAAGCGAGCGGCATCCTGACGGCCGCGCGCACCTTCCTCGAGTGCTCGAGGAAATACATCTCCCGAAACTCACCCATCTTCGGCTCGGTGAGCTTCTGCAGCGCCATTGCCGCGCGCACGATCGCGTTGTCGGCATTCGCGCGCGCGTCGCCCGGCAACGGGCTGCCGAACAGCTGCCACACCGATTCGACGTTCATCCCGCCGCTGAGCACGAGCAGGTGCGCGCCTTCGGCTTCGAGCCGCCGCGCGACTTCGCAAGCGTCGTCGGCCGTACCGCCGCCGCGCACGCCTTCGGTCACGCCGATCTTGCAGACGACGGCGAGGTCGCGGCCCACCGCATCGAGCACGCGGCGCAGCACCTCGACCGGGAACGCGGCCCGCCGCGCCGCGTCGCCGCCAAATGCATCGCGACGGCGGTTGTACAGCGGCGAAAGGAACTGGCTGAGCAGATAGCCGTGCCCCATGTGGATCTCGACTGCGTCGAATCCGGCGTCGCGCGCATGGCGTGCGGCCTGCGCGAATTCATCGGCGACGATCGACATCTGGTCGCGCGTCATCGCCTGCTTCAGGAAGCGGCCGCTCATCACGCCGACCTTGTTGAAGCCGCCGGACGCGCTCAATGGCCGCTTGGTCGACAGCGACCGCAGGAACGTGAAGCAGCCGCCGTGCGTGATCTGCGCGGATGCGGCGGCGCCGTGGCGATGGACGGCGTCGGTCAGCGCGCGGAACTGGCGGACCGTCGGCGCGTCGAGCCGCGCCTGGTCGACGAACGTGCGGCCGTCGTCGCTGATCGCGCAGTACGCGACGGTCGTCAGCGCGGCGCCGCCTTCGGCGATGCGTTCGTGAAAGCGGACGAGCGCACGCGACGGTATACCGTTCGGCGTCATCCCCTCGTTGGTGGCGGACTTGATCAGGCGGTTGCGCAGCGTCAGCGGGCCGATCTGCAGCGGGCTGAACGCGGGGGACAGTTCGGTGGGTTCCATGTCGGGAAGACGTCGGGAATGGGTTCGACGGTCATTGTGCGCAACCCGCACCGGCGCGCATCGTCCAGGTGGATGGCCCCGATCCGGCCGAATGAAGCATGAGATGGCAGGCCGGGGGGCGGACTGTGGCGACGCTACCGGTTTGCAGAATGGCATCGATCAATGGCATCGTGACGAAACGGCATGCCACACACGACAGGAACATCCGGAGAACCGAATGAGCAGCCAGTCACAGCCGAAGCAGAAACACAAACAGAAGCGCATGCCGAAACCCGCCGCGCGCCAGGCGATCCTGACGGAACAGCGCCGCCGGAAGATGGCGCGCTCACCTCACGCGTACGTGCGCGGCAATACGGCGCGTTTCTACGAATGGCTCGTCGAAACCAACGGCAGCGCACTGCCGCACGGGCCGTCGATCTGGATCTGTGGCGACTGCCATACCGGCAATCTCGGCCCGGTCGCGAACAGCGAAGGGAAGGTCGACGTGCAGATCCGGGATCTCGACCAAACGGTCATCGGCAATCCCGTTCACGACCTGATCCGCCTCGGGCTTTCGCTGGCGACGGCCGCGCGCGGGTCCGCACTGGCGGGCCTGACGATCGTGCACATGATGGAGGCGATGACGGCGGGTTATACGTCGGCATTCGGCAGCCGCCACGCGAAGCTGCCCGAACGCCCCGAACCCGTGCACCTCGTGATGAAGCAGGCCATGCGCCGCTCGTGGCGGCAACTCGCGGTCGAACGGATCGAAGGGCTCGCGCCGACGATTCCGCTTGGCCGTCGCTTCTGGCCGCTGAGTGCGAAGGAATCCCGCGCGATCGGCAAGCTGTTCGGCGACGAGGCGATCGCGTCACTCGCGACGAGCCTCAAGGGCCGCAAGGACGGGGGCAAGGTCGACGTGCTCGACGCGGCGTACTGGGTGAAGGGCTGCAGTTCGCTTGGACGGCTGCGCTACGCGGTGCTGCTCGACATCGACGGCGACGTGAGCGACGGCGACGACCTGTGTCTGATGGACATCAAGGAGGGCATGACGGCCGCTGCACCGCGCGACGAAACGGCCACGATGCCGCGCGACAACGCCGAGCGCGTGGTGGAAGGCGCACGGCATCTGTCGCCGGCCCTCGGCGAGCGGATGCGGGCCGCGCGCCTGCTCGATCGCGCGGTCGTGATCCGCGAACTGCTGCCGCAGGACCTGAAGCTCGACATCGATCTGCTCGCCGAGGACGATGCGCGTGACGTCGCGCGCTATCTCGGTGCGGCCGTCGGCGCCGCTCACGCGCGCCAGATGGACAAGCCGACACGCATGGCGTGGCGCACCGAACTCGGCCGCAACCGCGCGAAGACGATCGATGCACCGATGTGGCTGTGGAACAGCATCGTCCAGCTCGTGAGTAGCCATGAAGCGGGGTATCTGGAGCATTGCCGGCGCTTCGCCGCCGGAGCGTAGCGTGTCGCCGCGGTCGACGGCCAAGGCTACCCCGCCGCGCGCAGTTTGCCGGCCTGCCGTCGCATGCCATCGAAGATCGCCTCCGCCACGTCCGCCGGAAACGCCGCCGGGATCTGCGCGGCAACCTCGGCGATCGCGGGTTCCGTGCGCGCGACGACGGCTGCCATCGCGGCGTGCACGTCATCTTCGGTCAGGCCGACACGCCGGCCCTGCGCGATCCAGTGGCGCGGCTGGATCTCGCCGATCACGTAGTGCCGGTTATTCCCGCACACGGCCATCGCGAGCCGCGCGCGGCGCGGCGGAAGCTGGTTGCGGCGCGTGCCGATGATCGGATGCGCGGACAGCACGTCGTACAGCGGCGTGCTGCGGTAGGTGTTGCCGGGCAAATGCGCGATGCTGAAGTTCTTCGCGTGGCCGTCGATCGCCGCCAGCACCCAGAACACGAGTTGCGCGACGAAGAAATTCATCCGGTCGCGCGCAGCGTCGGCCGAATTCGCGAGGATGCCCATGATCGTCTCGATGCCGGGGCCGCCGTCGGATTCGTATTTCGCGCCTGAGGGCGTGCCGGTTGCCTGGCACATGTCCTCCTGCGGCAATCGCAGGATCCACGTGCGGTCGCGCGATGGACGCCGGTCGAAGCGCTCGACGATCAGCGCTTTCTGGTCGTCGAACCGGCCGATCTCGCACGGTGCGACCGGCAGGCCGTACGCGGCGACGAGCGTCGAGCACAGCCATTCGTTTTCGACGGACGTCCGCATGTCGGCCTGCATGTTCCCGACGCGCCCGAGCGGCAGCTTGAAAATGTGCGTCGTCGGCGTGCTGCCCAATGGTCTCAGCCAGCGGTTTCCGTGACGCAGCAACGCGGTCTTTTCCTGCGCGCCGGCAATCGACAGGCGCAGGTCGCCTTCCAGCTCCGCGCGGCCGGGCAGCGGCGTGGCGGTCGCGTGGCGCAGCACGTCGGCGACGGCCGCGTCGTCAAGCGTCATGCCGTCGATCGCCTCGAGATCGACGGGCGTCTCACCGGGCGGCAGCATCTGGATCGCGCCGACGCAATCGCGGCCGATCGACGCGAGCAGTTCGAACGGCGCCGTCGAGCGGAGCCGGTAACGCTGCGCGATGCGACGGCGGATCGGCTCGCTGTCCGGCAGCAGGTTGTCGAAGTAATCGGCGACGATCGCGCCCTGGTGCGGCTGGTTGCCGGGCGTGAAGGGCAGCGACAGCGACAGCGGCCGCCCCTGTGGATCGTCGAGCCATTCCGGCCGGTAGACGAGGCGCTCGACGCCGCGCCGGACTTCCCAGTAGCCGACCGGAATGCCATTCATCCAAAGGTCGAGCCGGTCGTGGCGGCCACGCGTGGCCATCGTCACCAGTCCTCCCGCTTCGAACCCCGGGGCTTGCCGGGTGCTGCGTCAGTGGGCCGCTTGCGCTTGGCGCCGGTTGCAGGTTTGGCTGGATTCATGGCGGGCGTGGTGCCGCGTGACGTTTCCTGCTTGCGTTGGCTCGAAGCCGGTTTCCGAACCGCCGGCGTGGCATCGGGCACCGGCACGGGATCGGCCGATGCCGCCGACACGTCCTGCTTGCCCAGTGCGAGCGTCATGTGAACGCCGAGCGCGTTCAGCACTTTGAAGAGCCGCTCGATGCTGACCGCCGACGGGTTCGCCTCGAGCTGCGCGTAGGATTGTTGCGTGACGCCCAGACGGGCAGCCAATTGCGCCTGCGTGAGGCCCGCGGCTTTCCGGAAGCCGACGAGTATCGGACGCAGTTGGGTCAGGGTCTGGACAGGAAAGGCCATCGGGCGCTCCGCAGGATGACAAGCGATCGTTTGTAATTTTAAAATACAACCCATGACATGTATTGTCAAAATACAAATGATAGACTGTATTCAATAAAAACAAACGATAGACTGTCAAATGAAGACCCCGCCCGCCATCCCGCGTCAACACCTCACCCCACCCGCAGCGGATTCGCCTGCACGCTCCGCGCGCTTTCCGGATCGTCGTCTCCGAGCGGAATGAACGCCATGATCTCGAGGTCGTGCCCCGACAGCGCCGGCAGCCGGAACGGGCTCGACAGCACGTTCAGCCGCCGCACGCCGAGCTCGCGCAGGATCTGCGAGCCGATCCCCGTCACGCGTCCGTCGCGGCGCGCATGGCCGGTCGGCACCCGCGTCGCGTCGCCACGCATGTCGCAGTCGAGCAGCACCGCCACCCCGCAGCCGGCCGCGTCGATCCGTTGCAGCGCGGCGTGCAGCGGCCACGAGTGCGCGGACGGCTCCGCATCGAGCAGGTCGAGCAGCGAATGGCATTCGTGCACGCGCGTCAGCACCGGCGTCGACGGATCGGGCTCGCCGCGCACGAGCGCGAGATGCGGCGCGCCGTGCACGGTGTCGCGATATTCGATCGCGCGGAATCGTCCCCAGGGCGTATGCAGCGGCCGCTCGCCGATGCGTTCGACGAGCGATTCGTGTTCGCGTCGGTAATGAATCAGGTCGGCGATCGTGCCGATCTTCAGCCCGTGATGCGCGGCGAACGCCTTCAGCTCCGGCAGCCGCGCCATCGTGCCGTCGTCGTTCATCACCTCGCAGATCACCGAGGCGGGCGTGAGCCCTGCGAGCGCCGCGAGATCGCAGCCGGCCTCGGTGTGTCCCGCACGCACGAGCACGCCGCCGGGGCGCGCGGCGATCGGGAACACGTGGCCGGGCTGCACCAGATCGTCCGGACGGGCGCCGGCCCGCACCGCCGCACGGATCGTGTGGGCGCGATCGGCCGCCGAAATGCCGGTCGTCACGCCTTCGGCCGCCTCGATGCTGACGGTAAACGCGGTGCCGAACGGCGTGCCGTTGTGATCGGCCATCGGCGGCAGCTTCAGCTGCTCGCAGCGCTCGGCGGTCAGCGTGACGCAGATCAGCCCGCGCCCGAAGCGCGCCATGAAATTGATCGCGGCCGGCGTCACGTGATCGGCCGCGATCACGAGATCGCCTTCGTTCTCGCGATCCTCTTCGTCGACGAGCAGGACCATCCGGCCCGCCCGCAGTTCGTCGACGATCTCCAGCGTGCCGGCGAGCGTCATCGTGCCTCCGTCACATCGAACGCGCGGCGCAACGCATCGGCGCCGACGGTCAGCACGCGGTCGGCTGCATCGATCGCGCCGAGCATGCTCGCGAAACCATGGAGCTGGCCCGGCCAGCGCACGAGCGTCACCGGGGTGCCGGCCTGCGCGAGGCGCAGCGCATAGGCTTCGGCCTCGTCGCGCAGCGGATCGAATTCGGCGCTGATGATCGTTGCCGGCGCCACGCCTGCGACGTCCGGCGCGGCGAGCGGGCTCGCGAGCGGCGACGCGCGATCGGCGCCGTCGTCGAAATAGTGGTGCTTGAACCAGCGCATCGCGTCCGCCGTCAGGAAATAGCCGTTACCGAGCGTTTCGTACGACGGATGCTCGGTCGCGCAATCGACGACCGGATACAGCAGCAACTGGTGCGCGATCGCGATGCCCGAGCCGCGCAACTGCAGCGCGGCGACCGCCGCGAGATTGCCGCCGGCGCTGTCGCCGGCCACGGCGAGCGCACCGGCGCACGCGCCGAGATCGTGCGCACTGGCGGCGGCCCAGCGCACCGCGTCGCACGCGTCGTGCGCGGCCGCCGGGAAGCGCGCCTCGGGCGCAAGCCGGTAGTCGACCGACAGCACGAGCGTGCGCGCCCGGGTTGCCAGGCTGCGGCACAGGTTCGCATGCGTATCGATCCCGCACGACACGAAGCCGCCGCCGTGGAAGAACACGGTCAGCGGCAACGGCCCGTCGGCGGCGGGCCGATACAGCCGTGCGGACAACTGACGGCCCGACAGGGGAATCCGCCAGTCCTCTTCGGCGGCGACGGCATCGCCCGGGGCGAACGCGCCGCCGGCGGCAAGGCTCGCGCGATACGCGGGAACGGTCAGCTGCGCGAAATCGATCGCGGGTGCCTGGGCAAACGCGGCGAGCAGCGCCTGCGCCTGTGGGTCGAGCGGCATGGGGACTCCTGTCTGAATCGGATGCGTTTTGAATCAGGTAAACCCGTGTCGCGGTTTTCCCTGAGTCCGCGCCGGACGCTTGCCGGCACGGCCTGACGGGCATTCCAGCGCAGCGGGCAGGGCGCCACATCATCCGATCGGACGATGGTTCGTTCGCACGGATGGCCAATTCTCACCATTCAGTGAATCTCCCGATGACGCCGGAATTTAGACGCGTCTTAATCATGGCGGCGCGGTTGGGTCGCGCCGGAAACATGTCGTATGGAGGATGGAGCGTGCTGATGGAGACGAGATGGGCTCCGCAAGAGAGCCAGGCAACCGGTGACGAGGCCGACATCGGCGTCGCGGATTTCAGCGAACTGATGGCGCGCATCTACCAGGGGCCGCTGGAGACGCCGCCCTGGGCGGGGGCGCTCGAACTGGTCCGGCGCTGGCTGCAGGCGAACTACGTGACGCTGATCCTGCGCGCGGCCGCCAGCGACCGCCGCGCGCCGCTGTCCGTGCACGCGTCGGAATTCGGCCCGGTGGTGCCGGGCGACGGCGAAGCGTCGTACAACAACTACTACTATTCGCTCGACCCGTTCGTCGGCCTGCCGGCCGATCGCGTGGTCACGGTCGACGACGTGTTCGGCGACACGGGCTGGCTGTCGAGCGAGCTGTACAAGCAATTCCTGAAACCGCAGGACGTGCGTTATATCCTCGGCGCCGACCTGCGCACGGCGTCGGGCGTCGAGTGCCGCTTCCGCGTGTGCCGCAACCATGCGTCGAAGCAGTTTTCCGCGCGCGACAAGGCGATCTGCGCGCTGCTGCTGCCGCACCTGAAACGCGCGGTGGAATTGCATTCGCGGCTCGACACGGCCGAGGTCGAACGCTCGATCTATGCGAATGCGATCAACCGGATGCAGATCGGCACGATCACGCTCGACGAGAACGGCACGATCATCGACCTGAACAGCGTGGCCGACGAGATCCTCAAGCAGAACAACGGTCTGACGATTGCGCGCGGCACGATCGAGGCGACCGATGCGCAGGAGAACCGCACGCTGAAACGGCTGATCCGCCATGCGGTGATGGGGCACCACGGCACGGCCGCGGCGACCGTCGAGGCGATGCCGATCACGCGCAGCTTCGACAAGCCGCGCCTTGGGCTGCTGGTGCGCACGGTGCTGCTGTCCGACTGGTCGGAGGACAACAAGCGGCGGCCGGCCGTCACGCTGTTCCTGCGCGATCCCGACCGCAAGCCGCAGGGCGCGCAGGAGATCATTCGCAAGCTGTTCGACCTGACGCCCGCCGAGACGTCGCTCGCGTTGCTGCTGACGAACGGGCTGACGCTCGAGGAGGCAGCGGAGGAATCGGGGATCAGCAAGAACACGGCGCGCACGCATCTGCGCGCGATCTTCTCGAAGACGGGTGTCACGCGCCAGGCGACGCTCGTGCGGATTCTGCTCGGGAGTGTCGTGCCGCTCGGGTAGGCGACCATCAAGGTCGATCCATCGGAACCGGCCGCATTCGTCTGGCGATACATCGACATCGGTCAACGCGTCGCGTATTGCACGATGAGAGCGGCGACCTCATGCAAAAGAGGCTCGCACCGCGCGAGCCTCTTCTTCATTCATCGCCGCAGATAGCGGCTACTGTGCCGCCCGCGATGCAGGGCGATGCCCGCTGCGTTCACGAGCCGCGCGTCGACCGATCGGCCCATGCCGACAGCGCCGGCCACTGCGCACAGCCGCGCCGGATGAAACCCACACCCGTGCGGATCACGAGTGCGCCGATCGCCAGCGCGGCCAGATCGTCGAGACGGCCGAGACCGACCAGCGCCGCGCTCATCGCGAGCGCCGCCAGCAACGACGACAACGCATCGGTCCGCACATGCCAGCCGCTCGCCTCGAGCAGCGCGGAGCCGGTCTCGCGCGCCTTGCGCAGCATCCAGTACGACAGCGCGGCCTTGCCGGCGAGCGTGACGGCGACGAGCGCGAGCGGCGTCGCGCCCGGCTGCACGACGGGCGGCGTCGCGAACCGATTCGTTGCATGCCAGATCATCTGCGCGCCGGTTACGACGAGCAACGCGCCGAGGCCCGCGAGCGCGAGCGGTTCGTAGGTCGGGCGCCGCGCTGGCGGCAGGCGCGCGTCGAGCCGGCACGCAATGAGGATCATTGCATCGGCCGCGAGATCGATCGCCGCATGGGCGACGTCCGCGAGCAGCCCCGACGAATGCGCGGACCATGCCGCGACCACCTCGACGGCGAGCAACAGCAGGTTGATCGCGAGGCTGACGGCAAGGGCGCGGGACGTGGCCGCATAAACGTGGGGCGTGGCGCGCGACGTGCGCTGCATGGCGGATTCGTCTGTCGAGAGCGTGGGGCAGACCCGAACGCTACCGGTCGACGGTGGCAGATCGGTGACACGGGCGGAATCGCCGAATCCGTGCGCGATGCGTACGAAAGCCTCCGGGCTGCCCGCCGGCGTGGCGCGGTGCGGCCGAGCAGGTGACCGGCTGCGCCGTTACTCGGGAAGCCCGCGCCGCGAGCCGCATCGCCCGCGGCTTTTCCCTTTCCTCCGAATCATGGATGTGCCGGCGTCAGCGTCGACTCAAAGCGTCTCGATCGCCAGCGCGATGCCCTGGCCGCCGCCTATGCAAAGCGTGACGACGCCGCGCTTGATGCCGTCGCGCTGCATCGAATGGATCAGCCGAGTCGTCAGCACCGCGCCCGTCGCCCCGATCGCATGACCGTGCGCAATCGCGCCGCCTTCGACGTTGACGATTTCCTCGGCGATGCCGAGCTGGGCGGCCACCGCGATCGGCACGACCGCAAACGCTTCGTTGATCTCGAAACGCTCGACATCGGCCAGCGTCCAGCCCGCCCGCTCCAGCGCGATCCTGACGGCCGGCACGGGGCCGAGCCCGAACATGCCGGGTTCGACGGCAGCGACGCCGAATGCAACCAGCCGCGCACTCGGCGCAATCCCGTGCGTGTCGGCGAATGCGCGATCCATTACCAGCATCGCCGCCGCGCCGCTGTTCAGGCCCGGCGCATTGCCCGCGGTAATCGTGCCGTCCGGACGGAACGCGGGCTTCAGCTTCGCGAGCGCTTCGAGCGTCGTATCGGGGCGCGGCGTCTCGTCACGCGCAAACGCGACGCGCGTCTTGCGCTGCAGGACGTCGACCGGCACGAGTTCGGCGTCGAACTTGCCGTCGGCCAGCGCGGCGGAAAAGCGCTGCTGCGAGCGGAGCGCCCAGCGATCCTGGCGATCGCGCGAGATGTCGAGCTGGCTCGCGAGATCCTCGGTATGCCAACCCGAATGCTGGTCGGAAAACGCATCGACGAGGCCGTCGCGCAGCATGCTGTCGCGGATCGGCGCGTCGCCCATCCGGTACCCCGAGCGTGCGCCGTCGAGCAGGTACGGCGCACGCTCCATGCTTTCCATGCCGCCGGCAATCGCCGCATTCGCATAGCCCAGCAGGATCTCCTGCGCGGCGTTGACGACCGCCTGCGCGCCGGAGCCGCAGACGCGGTTGACCGTGAGCGCCGGCACCTTGACCGGCAAGCCCGCGCCGATGGCGGCCTGCCGGGCCGGATTCATCTTGTTGCCGGCCTGGATCACGTTGCCCAGCACGACCGTGTCGATCGCCGCGCCGTCGAGGCCGCTGCGCCGCAAGGTTTCACGGATGGCGATCGCCCCGAGTTCGGTGGGCGGGGTGTCCTTCAGGGACCCGTTGAACGTACCAATCGGTGTCCGGACGGGGTGGCAGATGACGACTTCACGTGTACTCATGTTGCGTTCCTGGATCGCGTTGCAAGCCGCGCGGACGAGTCGGTGGCGAACGGGGGGCGCGCCGCGCCCTTCGCGTCGCCGGTTCGATTGCGCCGTAACGCCGGCGGCCCTCGCCGGCGTGGTGCAATGCGGCCGCCTCCGATGACCGGATCACGCGCCGCTCCGTGAGAGAACGGTATCTATGCATATGCATACTGTCAACGGGGGCTTTGCGTATGGGAATGAGGGGCAGGGCACGTCATCGGGGGCGGGGTCGCGCATGACGATGCACTCGTCGCGGCCGGCGGTCGGCTTTCTATCTCGCAATACCGGTCTTTTGCGCAGATTGCAGAGGCGTTGGGGTATGCCGGCCGGCTGGGAGGGAATCGGGGTGAAGCGTTGCGCTCGGCGATTCTGTACGCGATGCCGTCTTCTACCATCTCGACATTATAGAAATAATGTCAAATTATACGAGGCGATGAATTGGATATTTAACGGTTTACGTTATATTATTTCCGAAATTACCGACCGAACCCCGCCATGTCCGATCTCGCTGCCGACGAATCCCGCCTGACCGCCGAAATCGAGCGCCTCAAGGCCGACTTCCCGAAAACCCGCGAGCTGTATCGCGAAGCCTGCGCGCTGCTGTTCTTCCGCTTCGGCATCACGCCCACCGCCAATCGCCTGTACCAGCTCGTCCGCAAGGGCAGCATGAGCACGCCGACGGCCGTCCTCGGCGAGTTCTGGGCTGAGCTGCGGGAAAAGAGTCGCGTGCGCATCGAGCATCCCGATCTGCCGGCCGATCTGCAGGCGGCCGCCGGTGAACTGGTGGCGGCGCTGTGGAATCGGTCGAGCGCCGACGCGGCCGGCGCGCTCGACGCATTGCGCGCGGAGGTCGAGGCCGAGCGGGTGGAGGCAAAGGCGGAAGTGGCAGCCATGCAGGCCGAACTGGCCCGCACCGAAACCGCGCTGGAGCAACGCACGGCCGCACTGCTGGCCGCGCAGGTGCGCATTCAGGAACTGGAACAGGCGAGGGCGGCGGATGACGCATCGCGGCAAGCGCTGCAAGCGGACATCGAACGCCTCACGGCCGACAACGCGGAAGGCGACCGCGCACTTGCGCAGGCGCGCGCGGATTTCACCACCCAGCTCGACCGGCTGCGCGACGATGCCGGCCGGGCCGAGGAGCGCTTGCGCGCGTCGGAGAAGCGGGCGCTTCAGGAGATCGATCGCGAGCGGCTCGCGGCCGCGCGGCTGCAGAAGGAACTCGAGGCCGCGGCATTGCGCATGGAGCAGCGCGATGCGCAGCAGCGCAAGGACGTGGCCGCGCTGCAGACGCAGCTCGGCGATGCGCTGCATCGATGCGGCGTGCTTCAAGGGCAGCTCGACGGCGCGCTGGCGACCGATGCGGCACGGGTCAAGGAACTCGATGCGCTGCGGCGCGAAATGACGGCGCTCTCGCGCCGGTCGGCGCTGCGTGGCGCCAAGGCAGCGCCCGCCGCACAACGGGACGAGCGGAGGGCGCGCACGCGAAAGCGCGCGGACGAAGCGCCGCCGCGCTGACGGCAAAACCACGAGCGTGCGTCAGCCGAAAGCGACGCACGCCTGAAGCCTGAAGCGGCCCCGCAAGCGACCGAGCCCCTCACACACCCGATCACCCACCCATCCACCGATACCGATCAACTCGACACATACCGCGACGGCAACGCCGGCGCATCCGCCGGAATCGTGACGAGCGACGTATTGAGCCAGCCCTGCGGCGGCCCATTCGACTGCGCATAGGCGCCGACGTACGGCATCATCCGCGTCGTCTGATAGACCCGCGGCGTCCACCCGGCGGGCGCGAGGAAGATCGACGTCGCACGCTTCTCGCTATACGCGGATGCCCCATAGGTCGAGATGTTCCACAGCGTCTGCTGATACGTCGCATAGTCGGCGTTGTGCCGCGAACCGCCGGCCTGCCAGCCTTCGAGCTGGATGAACGTGTTGTACGTGCCGGCGCCCGCGAGCAGGTTGTTCACCGTGCGCCCGTACAGGAACGACAGGATCAGCCCGCAGTTCGCCGGCGCGAAATCGCTGCCGACGCTCAGGTAATAGCGGCCCGTCGTGTTCAACACCGACGCGTAGTGCGAGTTGCCGATATCCGTCGACGTCGTCAGCCCGCTCGCGCCCATGAAGCTGTCGAACGCCTGCATCGTGACGCCCGCCGGCAGGTCGTTCGTCGCGCTGATCGCGACGAGATGCGAGCCGGCCGCCAGCAGCGTCAGGAACGCGGACAGCGTGCTCGCGTTCCAGTTGCCCTGCGCATCGACGAACGGAAACGCGCGATAGCCCGTCAGCGCGAACACCGCCGGATCGGAGGCGGCCTGCCACGCGATCTGCGGCACCCACATCGTCAGCGGGCCGGCGTTCGACGCACTGGACACGTACTGCTTCAGCGCGTCGATGAGTTGCGCATCGGCCGCGGGCAACACGCCATAGGCCGCGCCGCGCTGCCAGCGCTGCACCCACTGCGCGACGAAGCCCGCCAGCTGGCCGCCGGTGAAGTCGGCGGGCGGCACGTAGCCGAGCGGGCCGGTGCTTTGATAGGCGGACTGGATGGCCGCGGCTGTGCGCACGTTGCTGCCGAACATGCTGTTCGCGAAATCCTGGCAATTGTTGGCCGGCGGCGTCGCGAGCTGCGCGAGCGGGACGACCCACGCGCCATTCGCGGTCGGGACGCCGCGATACAGCGTGAGATTCGCGACCGAATCGTGACCGGGAAACGTGGCGGCGTCGGCGCCCGACACGTAGCCGGCCGACGGCGTGACGCTGACGGTGGTCGGTTGCGACCCGAACGGATGCGTGTACGAAATGGCAAACGATGCGTCGCCGCCGGCAAGGCTGAACGATCCCGTGCAGTCGCCCCAGCTGTTCGACGCGCTGACGGCGGTCGATTGCCCGGTTGCGACCTGCGTTTGCGAAGCCTGCGGCAGCGAGCCGCTCTGGCTCGCCGCGTTGCCGTACGCGAGCGTCGTCGACGGGATCGCATTGACGACGTTGATCGTGATCGAGCGGTCGGCGATGCCGTAGCTGCGCGCGGATGCATCCGCGGCGCCGGCGGCGGCGAACGACGACGCGGCCGTCGGGCTGCCGTCGCCGCCGCAGGCAGCCAGCGAGCCGACGAGCGGCGACAGGGTCAGCGCGGCGCCGCGCTGGATGAAGCGCCGGCGGTTCGGCGCGGACGGGCGTGCGGGTTTCGAAGCGGTCATGGACGTTCCTGGTCACGGTTTCGGGAGGCGACAACGACGATCCGGCGCATTGCACACGTGTGCAATGCCGGTCGAGAAGGCTCGATTGCCGGCACATGCGCCGCGCGTATTTATGCGGGAGATCGATGAAACGCCTGCGACGAAACCGAGTCGGGCGTGTGACGCCGCGCGCTCGGCGGGGCGGGAAGGAGGGAGGCATGCCGGCGCGACGTTTGGGCGCCGGGCGGGGATCGGGTAAAGTGCCGCTCAACATGCCGGCTCGACGTTACTAGACGACCGGTCTAATCGTTGCTAACATACGCCATCATGAACGCATCTTCGGGCGCGGAAGTCCGCCAGCACATCCTGAATATCGCCAAGCCGATCATGCTCCACAAGGGGTTTTCGGCGGTCGGCCTGAACGAGATTCTCGCTGCCGCGGGCATCCCGAAGGGCTCGTTCTACCATTACTTCGGCTCGAAAGAGGCATTCGGCGAAGCGCTGCTCGAATCGTATTTCGACGGCTATCTCGCGCATCTCGACAACCTGTTCAAGCATCAGGCCGGCACGGGCGCCGAGCGGCTGATGACGTACTGGCGCAACTGGCTGCATACGCAGTGCGCGGACGATCCGGAAGGCAAGTGCCTCGCGGTGAAGCTCGGCGCGGAAGTGTCGGATCTGTCGGAAGCGATGCGCGCGGTGCTGCGGAACGGCACGAGCCAGATCATCGAGCGGCTCGCGGGCGGCATCGAGGCCGGGCTGGCCGACGGTTCGCTGAGCGGGGTCGCCGATCCGTCGCATACGGCCGCGATCCTGTACGAGCTGTGGCTGGGCGCTACGCTGCTGGAAAAGATTCACCGCAATCGCCAGCCGCTCGAAAGAGCGATGGTCGAAACGCGGCGCATGCTGAACCTGCCGCCGCTCGAGCCGGGCGGGGAGCAGTCGTAACCCGGGCGCGCATCGGCGCGCCTAGTTTTTACCCTGATTCTAGACGACTGGTCTACTCAATCCCGCATGACGAACGTGCCACGCCGCGTTAGGCTGTTCCGATTGATTCAACCGCATGCGCGCAGCCGCGACGGCCTGAGCGCCGACGCCGCCGCCCGCGTGCGTCCCCCGCTGGTCCATCCCTGATCCGATCGTGCCCACGAAGCACGTTCTTTCCTGTTGACGGAGACTCACATGCCACAAAGCAAGACCGCTAATCGCCAGATCATCCTGAATTCGCGCCCGGTCGGCGCGCCGACGCCGGACAACTTCCGCGCCGAATCCGGTGACGTGCCGACGCCCGGCGCCGGCCAGGTGCTGCTGCGCACGGTCTGGTTGTCACTCGACCCGTACATGCGCGGCCGGATGAGCGACGCACCGTCCTATGCGCCGCCGGCCGAACTCGGCCAGCCGATGGTCGGCGGCACCGTCAGCCAGGTCGTCTCGTCGAACCTGCCTGCGTTCCGCGAAGGCGACCTGGTGGTCGCAGGCGCCGGCTGGCAGGACTATGCGTTGTCCGACGGCCGCGGCCTGATTCCGCTCGGCCGCGACTTCGCCCATCCGTCGTACGCGCTCGGCGTGCTCGGCATGCCGGGCTTCACCGCCTATACCGGCCTGCTGACGATCGGCGAGCCGAAGGCCGGCGAAACCGTGGTGGTCGCGGCGGCGAGCGGTGCGGTCGGCGCGGTGGTCGGCCAGATCGCCAAGCTGAAGGGCTGCCGCGTGGTCGGCGTCGCGGGCGGCGCCGACAAGTGCGCGTACGTGACCGAAGCGCTCGGTTTCGACGTGTGCGTCGACCACCGCGATCCGGCGTTCGCCGCGAAGCTGAAGGAAGCATGCCCGAACGGCATCGACATCTATTTCGAGAACGTCGGCGGGGCCGTGTTCGACGCGGTGTGGCCGCTGCTCAACGACCATGCGCGCGTGCCCGTGTGCGGGATCATCGCGCACTACAACGACGCGGCCTACGACGACAAGGCCCTATCGACCGGCCGCGACCGCGTGCCGGCACTGATGGGCACGATCCTGCGCAAGCGCATCCGGATGCAGGGTTTCATCATCATGGATCACTATGCAACCGGCTATGCGACGTTCATGAAGGACATGAGCGAATGGGTCGCGCAGGGCAAGGTGAAGACGCGCGAGGACGTCGTCCCCGATCTCGCCGATGCGCCGGAAGCGCTGATCGGCTTGCTTGCCGGCAAGAACTTCGGCAAGGTCGTCGTGCGCGTGGGCCCGGACGAACTGGCCTGACGCCTCGGCACGGCGACACACAACGGCTGCACGCTGGCGTCACGCGACGCCGGCTTGTGGCATGCTCGATTCCGCTATCGACGACTAGGAGAATGACAAGATGGCGCTTCACGTGATTGCTTCCCTGTTCCTGAAACCCGAACACGCGGCGGCCGCCGAGGCCGAGCTGCGCAGCATGGTCGCGAAGACGCGCACCGAGCCGGGCAACCGGCGCTACGACCTGTTCCGCGAACAGGACGGCTCGCCGAACCTGCACCTGTACGAGATCTACGACGACCAGGCCGCGTTCGACGCGCACCTCGCGAGCCCGTATTTCGGCGAATTCCGCACGAAGTCGGCCGACTGGTTCACCGCGCCGCCGGTGATCAAGGTGCTGGCGGGCATCGACGTCGCCGAGTAACCACGCAGCACCCTCGTCGCGGCTCGCGCCCACCCGGGCCGCACGACACCCGCCGCACGGCACGCGGCGGCGATGACGACACCACGCGGCGCATCGTTCGCGCCGCTTCCCCCATACACCGGCCCCGGAGGCTGAATGATCACCCTCAACATCAACGGCGAAACCCGCTCGGTCGACGCCCCCGACGACATGCCCTTGCTCTGGGTGCTGCGCGACGTCGTCGGTCTCACCGGCACGAAGTTCGGCTGCGGGATCGCGCAGTGCGGCGCGTGCACGGTGCATCTCGACGGCGTTGCCGCGCGCTCGTGCGTGCTGCCGGTCGCGGCGGTCGCCGGCCGCAAGATCACGACGATCGAAGCCGTCGGCGCGACGCCGGCCGGCCACAAGGTCCAGCAGGCCTGGCGCGCGCTCGACGTCGTCCAGTGCGGTTACTGCCAGTCGGGGCAGGTGATGGCCGCCACCGCGCTGATCGCGTCGAACCCGAACCCGAGCGACGCCGACATCGATGCGGCGATGGCCGGCAACATCTGCCGCTGCGGCACGTACAACCGGATTCGCGCGGCCGTGAAGCAAGCCGCGAAGGAGGCCTGACATGTCACGAGGACTGATCGAAGCCGGTCGGGCCGGCGCGGGCGTGTCGCGCCGTTCGTTCCTCAAGCTCGGCATGTCGCTGGGCGCGGCGGCAGGCGGCGGATTGCTGCTCGGCTTCAGCATGCCGGCCGCGGGTGACGATGCGCGTCGTTCGGTGATCGGCGGCGACGCCGCCGAACCGGCTCAACCGGGCGTCTTCGCACCGAACGCGTTCGTGCAGATCGACCGCGCCGGCAAGGTCACGCTGGTGATGCCGAAGGTCGAGATGGGGCAAGGCGTCTATACGGCGCTGCCGATGCTGATCGCGGAAGAACTCGAAGTGCCGCTGTCGAGCGTGACGCTCGACCATGCGCCGCCGAACGAGAAGCTGTTCCTCGATCCGCTGCTCGGTGGCCAGCTCACCGGCGGCTCGACGTCGGTGCGCTACGCATGGGAACCGCTGCGCCGTGCCGGCGCCACCGCGCGCACGCTGCTGGTCGCGGCCGCCGCGAAACAATGGAACGTCGATCCGGCAGCCTGCCGCGCCGCGAACGGCGAAGTGCAGCATCCGCCGAGCGGCCGGCGCGCGTCGTACGGCCAGCTCGCCGATGCGGCAGCGAAGCTGCCGGTGCCGAAGGACGTCGCGCTGAAGCCGCCGGCGGATTTCAAGCTGATCGGCACGCCCGCGAAGCGGCTCGATTCGCCGGAAAAGGTCGACGGCACCGCGCAGTTCGGGCTCGACGTGCGCCTGCCCGGCATGCTGGTCGCGGTGATCGTGAACAGCCCGGTGTTCGGCGGCACGGTCGCGAGCGTCGACGACACGGCCGCGAAGAAGCTCCCCGGCGTGCGCCAGGTCGTGCGCGTCGACAACGCGGTGGCGGTGGTCGGCGATCACACGTGGGCCGCGAAGCGCGGCGCGTCGGCGCTGGTCGTGAAGTGGAACGAGGGCGCGGGCGCGAAGGTCTCGACGAAGGACCTGTTCGCGGATCTCGCGCAGGCGGCGGCGAACGGCAAGGGCGCGGTCGCCCGCAAGGACGGCGACGTCGACAAGGCCTTCGCGAATGCGAAGACGCGCGTCGACGCCGTCTACGAACAGCCGTTGCTCGCCCACGCGACGATGGAACCGGTGAACTGCACGGTGCACGTGCGCGGCGACGGGTGCGAGATCTGGGTCGGCACGCAGGTGCCGACGCGGGCGCGCGATACCGTGCAGCAGCTCACGGGCCTCGCGCCCGAGCGGATCGTCGTGCACAACCACCTGCTCGGCGGCGGCTTCGGCCGGCGGCTCGAGACGGACATGATCGGCCAGGCCGTGAAGGTCGGCAAACAGGTCAACGCGCCGGTGAAGGTGATCTGGACGCGCGAGGAAGACGTGCAGCACGACATGTACCGGCCGTGCTACCACGACAGGATCTCGGCCGGCCTCGACGCGAACGGCAAGCCGGTCGCATGGCAGCACCGGATCGTCGGCTCGTCGATCATGGCGCGCTTCGCGCCGCCGGCGTTCCAGCACGGCGTCGATCCCGATGCGGTCGAAGTCGCGGCCGAGCTGCCGTACGACCTGCCGAACCAGCTGGTCGACTACGTGCGCCAGGAGCCGCGCCACGTGCCGACCGCGTTCTGGCGCGGCGTCGGCCCGACGCGCGGCACGTTCGTGGTCGAGAGCTTCATCGACGAACTCGCCGCGCAGACCAAGACCGACCCGGTGCAATACCGCCGCGCGCTGCTCGGCAAGACGCCGCGTGCGCTCAACGTGCTCGACGTCGCGACGAAGGCGGCCGGCTGGGGCGGCCCGGCGCTGCCGACGGGGCAGGGGCGCGGCGTCTCGGTGATGCACGCGTTCGGCAGCTTCTTCTCGATCGTCGTCGATGTCGCGGTGGACAACGGCGAGGTGCAGGTGAAGCGCGTCGTGTGCGCGGTCGATTGCGGCATGGTCGTCAACCCGAACACGATCGAGGCGCAGGTACAGGGCGGCATCATTTTCGGGATCACCGGCGCGCTGTACGGCGAGATCACGATCGAGGAGGGCCGCGTCGTGCAGAGCAACTTCACCGACTACCGGATGCTGCGGATCAACGAGACGCCGCCGATCGAGGTCCATCTCGTGAAAAGCGGCGAGGCGCCGGGCGGGATCGGCGAGCCGGGTACGGCCGCGACCGCCGCGGCGGTGGCCAACGCGATCTTCGCGGCGACCGGCAAGCGGCTGCGCAAGCTGCCGGTCGGCGACCAGCTGAAGACGGCTTGAGGGGAGGAGACGACCATGCAAAACCTCACCTTGAAGACGCTCGGCACGTCGTTGCTCGCCGTGTCCGCACTGCTGGCCGGCACGGCCGCGCACGCCGCGCAGGCGGCACCGGCCGACAGCGCGCTCGTCGCGCGCGGCGCGTATCTCGCGAAAGCGGGCGACTGCGTCGCGTGCCACACCGCGCCGCGCGGCACGCCGTTCGCCGGCGGCCTGAAGATGGTCACGCCGATGGGCGCGATCTACACGACCAACATCACGCCCGATCCGGAGACGGGCATCGGCGGCTATACCGAAGCCGACTTCGCCGGCGCGTTGCGCAAGGGTGTCGCGAAGGACGGTCACAACCTGTATCCGGCGATGCCGTACCCGTCGTACGCGAAGCTGAAGGACGACGACGTGAAGGCGCTGTACGCGTATTTCATGCACGGCGTCGAACCGGTGAAGCAGGCGAACCGGCCGTCGGACATCCCGTGGCCGCTCAACATGCGCTGGCCGCTCGCGTTGTGGAACAAGGTGTTCCTCGACACGACGCCTTACGCCGACAAGCCGGCCAAGGACGCGATGTGGAACCGCGGCGCGTATCTCGTGCAGGGGCTCGGGCACTGCGGGTCGTGCCACACGCCGCGCGGCGTCGGCTTCCAGGAGAAGGCGCTCGACGAAGGCGGCGCGGCGTTCCTGTCGGGTGCGCCGATCGACAACTGGTTCGCGTCGAACCTGACCGGCGAGCCCAATACGGGGCTCGGCCGCTGGAACGAGGCCGAGGTCACGCAGTTCCTGAAGACCGGCGCGAACCGCCATGCGACTGCGTTCGGCTCGATGGTCAGCGTGATCAACCACAGCACGCAGGCGCTCTCCGACGACGATCTGACAGCGATTTCGCGTTACCTGAAATCGCTGCCGGCGGCGGGCGGCACGGGCGCGCCGCCGTACAGCTACGATCCGAAGGCGACGCAGGCCGCGCTGGGCCGGCCGGCGGCCGATCCGGGCGCGAAGGTGTATAACGCTTACTGCCTGCATTGCCACGGCGCGGACGGGCGCGGTTACGCGCCGCTGCTCGCGCCGCTCGCCGGCAATCCGAACGTGCTCGAAGCCGATGCATCGTCGCTGATCAACGTGACGCTGAACGGCAGCGACACGCTCGTGATCGACGGCGTGCCGTCCGCGTATCCGATGCCGGCGTTCTCGAACCAGTTGAACGACCGGCAGATCGCGGACGTGCTGACGTTCATGCGCGCCGGCTGGAACAACGGCGCGCCGGCCGTGCAGGCGGCGGACGTCGCGAAACTCCGCAAGGCGACGGCGGCCGCGCGCTGAGCGCGGCCCCATGCGGAACGAGGGCGGGCCCGCGTGCCCGCCGTCACTGCCGCCGGGTGCGTGCCTGCCCCGGCGGCGTGGCTTTTTCTGTCAACCGGCGCGCGGCCGTTCGCGGCAGCGCGCGTTTATCGACGCAATGTAGGGGTGTCTGGATGGCTAACGTGACTTATACGGATACGCAACTGCTGATCGACGGCGAGTGGGTCGACGCCGCGAGCGGCAAGACGATCGACGTCGTGAACCCGGCGACCGGCAAGCCGATCGGCAAGGTGGCCCACGCGGGCATCGCCGATCTCGACCGGGCGCTCGCCGCCGCGCAACGCGGCTTCGAAGCGTGGCGCAAGGTGCCCGCGCACGAGCGCGCGGCGACGATGCGCAAGGCGGCCGCGCTGGTGCGCGAACGCGCCGACGCGATCGCGCAGCTGATGACGCAGGAGCAGGGCAAGCCGCTCACCGAAGCGCGCGTCGAAGTGCTGTCGGCGGCGGACATCATCGAATGGTTCGCGGACGAAGGCCGCCGCGTGTACGGCCGGATCGTGCCGCCGCGCAACCTCGGCGCACAGCAGACGGTCGTGAAGGAGCCGGTCGGCCCGGTCGCCGCCTTCACGCCGTGGAACTTCCCGGTCAACCAGGTCGTGCGCAAGCTGAGCGCCGCGCTGGCCACCGGCTGCTCGTTCCTCGTGAAAGCGCCGGAAGAAACCCCGGCCTCGCCGGCCGCGCTGCTGCGCGCGTTCGTCGACGCGGGCGTGCCGGCCGGCGTGATCGGCCTCGTATACGGCGATCCGGCTGAAATCTCGTCGTACCTGATCCCGCACCCGGTGATCCGCAAGGTCACGTTCACGGGTTCGACGCCGGTCGGCAAGCAGCTCGCCGCGATGGCGGGCCTGCACATGAAGCGCGCGACGATGGAGCTGGGCGGCCATGCACCGGTGATCGTGGCCGAGGACGCCGACGTCGCGCTCGCGGTGAAGGCGGCCGGCGGCGCGAAGTTCCGCAACGCGGGGCAGGTCTGCATCTCGCCGACGCGCTTCCTCGTGCACAACAGCATCCGCGACGAATTCACGCGCGCGCTGGTCAAGCATGCCGAAGGGCTGAAGGTCGGCAACGGCCTCGAGGAAGGCACGACGCTCGGCGCGCTCGCGAACCCGCGCCGGCTGACCGCGATGGCGTCGGTCATCGACAACGCGCGCAAGGTCGGCGCGAGCATCGAAACCGGCGGCGAGCGGATCGGCTCGGAAGGCAACTTCTTCGCGCCGACCGTGATCGCGAACGTGCCGCTCGAAGCGGACGTGTTCAACAACGAGCCGTTCGGCCCGGTCGCGGCGATTCGCGGTTTCGACAAGCTCGAAGAGGCGATCGCGGAAGCGAACCGTCTGCCGTTCGGTCTCGCCGGCTACGCGTTCACGCGTTCGTTCGCGAACGTGCATCTGCTCACGCAGCGCCTCGAAGTCGGGATGTTGTGGATCAACCAGCCGGCAACGCCGTGGCCGGAAATGCCGTTCGGCGGCGTGAAGGACTCGGGCTACGGATCGGAAGGCGGGCCGGAAGCGCTCGAGCCGTACCTCGTCACGAAGTCGGTGACGGTGATGGCCGTCTGACGGCCGTCGATCGATCGCGTGCGCGGCGCTGTCGGCGTCGCGCACGCGATCGGCGTGGGCCGGGCGGGGCGCCCGGCCTATTGCCAGCGTCTCACTCCCGCCATTCATTCGAACGGCAACTCCCTCGGTATTTCAATATGCGTGTCACTGCGGGCGGATCGTTTCAATTCCGTCACCGGCAACGACGCGTGCCGCATCCGCCGGTGAATTGACGTCGGCACCTTCCGCCCGATACCGCTCAGCTCGCGTGACCCGCAACCTGGCAAGTACGGACTGCCCCTCGTACCCGGGTGTCACACTTTTTGGTATAGCTTATTCAGAAGAAACGATAACAACCGGTGCGTCAGCGTCGGCCCAACCTGAGAGGACACAGATGCATTCGCGGTCGGCAGCGCCGTACTACGTTGTGCTGGCGGGCACCTTGATAGCGTGCGCGCTGATGGGCCTCTGCGTGTTGCAGTTGTTTCAGAGCCGTCACGACGCGCTCGACCGCGCACGCGAGACGTCGCGAAACCTGGCGCTCGTCGCCGAGCGCGACATCGAACGCAATATCGAGCTGTACGGCCTGTCACTGGAGGCGGTGATCCAGGGCCTCCAGCGGCAGGACGTCATGACGGCCACGCCGGCCCTACGGCGCAGCGTTCTGTTCGATCATGCGATGACCGCGCAATTTCTCGGCTCGATGCTCGTGCTGGATGCGGCCGGCAACATCATCCTCGATTCGGCGAACGACGTGCCGCGCCAGGGCAATTTCGGCGACCGCACATACTTTACGGTTCACCGGGACAATCCGAATGCCGGGCTTTACATCAGCGATCCGTTTGCATCCCGCCTGCGCGGCGGCTCACTCAGCGTGGCACTGACGCGCCGCGTGTCGAATCCGGACGGCTCGTTTGCCGGCATTGCACTGATCGCGGTCAATCTCGAGTATTTCCACACGCTGTTCGCCGGCCTCGCGCTCGGCTCGCACGGCGCGATCTCGCTGGTCGGCCGGGACGGCATCATGTTCATGCGCCAGCCGTACGACGTGCGCACCATCGGCCGCGACATCAGCAAGGCGGCGACGTTCCGCCGCTTCATGACGGCGCCGGAAGGCTCGTTCATCGAGACCTCGACGATCGACCACGTGCGCCGCCTGTACTACTTCAAGACGCTGCCGCACCTGCCGCTGATCATCATGGTCGCCGAGGCGGAGCAGGACATCTACGCGGCGTGGCGGCGGCGCGCGATCACGATCGGCGCGCTGGTGGCGACCTTCGGCGCGGCGTTCATCGTGCTGTCCTTTTTGCTGGGCACCCAGCTGCGGCGCAGGATGCGGGCCGAATCCGAGCTGGTGATGCTCGCACGCACCGACGGCCTCACCGGGCTCAACAATCGCCGCTCGTTCGGGGAAGTGCTGGATCTCGAATGGCGCCGCGCCCGCCGTGCCCGTTCGGTGTTTTCGCTGCTGTTCGTCGACGTCGACCGCTTCAAGGCCTTCAACGACATGTATGGTCACCAGGCCGGCGACGACGCGCTGGCGGCGGTTGCGCGATGCATCGGCGACAACATCCGGCGTCCCGCGGACACCGCCGCCCGCTATGGCGGCGAGGAATTCGTCGTGATCCTGCCCGATACGCCGGCCACGGGCGCGACCGAGATCGCCGAACGGATTCGCGCGGCCATCGACGGGCTCGCGATCGAACATGCGGAAAGCGAATTCGGGCACGTCACCGCGAGCATCGGCGTGGCAAGCTGGGACCCCGGGCAGGAAGGGGAAGTCGAGTCGGTGATCAGGGCGGCCGACGAAGCGCTGTACCACGCGAAGGAAACGGGGCGAAACAAGGTGGCCTCGCATGAAACGGGCGCCTGACACCATCGCCGGCACGCACCGCCTGCTGCCGATGGCGGAGGTGGCGTTCCGGGCTCAGTCTCAATGCCGGCCGCTGCCGCGATAGCTTTCCACTTCCGCGTCGTACGCCGCCAGAAACGCCTTGCCGAACACCGACGCGAAATCGTCCTCGATCGCGAACACCGTGTCGCGATGGGTCGCCGCGTAGCGATCCCACATCCTCGCCTTGTACAGCACGGGCACGCGCTTCTCGTACCAGCGCATCGCGTCGTCGCGCTCGCGCAGCCGTTGCGGCGAAAAGCGCGTCAGCAGGTCCATCAACGCGGCGCGCATGCCGGCCACCATGCCGATCTGGTGCGCATGCAGATCCTGGAACGCGTCGCTCACCGCGCTCTGCGGCGACATGAAGCCCGGCAGCGGCAGCCCGAACATCTGCCGCAGCACGGCGCCGCCGTCCGGCAGCAGCTTCAGCGGGTTGTTCTCGCGATCGAGCAGCATCGTCATGTGCGCCTTCACCTCGCGCTTCAGGATGCTGCGCGACGACAGCAGCTCGACCGTGCCGTTCGCGAACAGCGCCAGCAACTGGCCCGCGATGTACAGCTGCTCGGCCGACCACTGATGCGACTCGGCAGCCGTATCGAGCCCCGCGCCTTCGAAGAACGCGCTCAGCAGTTCATCGGGCGTCGGCGGGCGCGTGGCATGCGGCGCCGGTTCGTCGGCCGGCTGCGGATGCGTATCGGCAGCGCGCGCGGCAGCGGGCTGCACCCGCACGTGTTGCGTCCACTCGGGCGCATGGTCGGCCTGGGTCGCGGACGACGCTTCGCGTTCCGTGTTGCCGCGATCGGCATGCGGTGCCGTGCCCGTTGCGCCTGATGTGCCGATATCGCCCGACGGCTGCGCGAACAGGTCGAGCGGATCGATCGACAGCTGGTTCAGGTCGCGCTGCGACGGCGCGGGCGGAGCGGCCTGCGCCGCGCGGTTCGGCGGTTGCGCGGCATCCCGCTGCGCAGGGCCACTGGGGCGTGTACCGGCATCTGCCGGCTTGCCCCGCGGCGCGAGACGATCCTGGAGCAGCCCCCACAGCCGGTTGCCGGCGCCTTTCGTATCGATCCGCGCAGACGATGCGGGCGAGGGCGCCGCCGACGTTCGCGCCTGCGACGGCGGATCGACGTGCACGCCGGTATCGGTCGCCATGTCGATGACCGGCGCATCGTCGCCCTGGCCGCCGTCGTCACGTTCGGCGCGCAGCACGTACGGCCCGATGCGGATGATGTCGCCGGTATTGAGCGGGCGCTCCTGCGCATAGCCGACCGGCTCGCGGTTCACCTCGATCGTCGAGACGCTGCTCAGGTTCTTCAGCAGGCACGCGTCGTCGCCGACCTGCAGCAGCGCTTGCAGCCGCGAGATCTGCCGGGTGTCGTCGCGCAACACGAGATGGTTGTCGCTGGCCCGGCCGATGGTGCCGCCGGGCGGATGAAACACGACGGCATCGTAGGAGTCGTTTTCGACCGGCTCGCCGGCATGTTCGATCACGATCAGTTGCATGTCATACGTCGCTCGGTGAAGCGCTCGCGTGGAAACCGGTTCGTTCAGGATGACGACGCATGCCTGCGGCGCGCGAATTCGAACGCGGGCCCCCAGATCGGATGCCCCTTCTCGGCAGGGGACAAGTCGAAGCGCGGGTTGAGGTCGAGAATTTTCGAGAACTCGGCGCGGCACGGCGTGATGCGGTTCGTCACGCAATAGCTGAACGCAAGGAGCTTGTGCGCGGCCACCTGCGTGTCGGTGTCGGCACCGTCGATCTCCTTCGCATGGCTCAGCAGTGCGATCGTGCGCCCGTAGTCGCCGCTGTCGTATGCGGCGCGCGCGCTGTCGACCGTCGCGCGTGCAGCCGACTGTGTCGGGGACGTACTGCACCCGCCGGCCCCCAGCAACAATGCGCCGAGGAAAAGAACGAGCGATGAACGACCTTTCATTATTGAAATTAAAAATGGGCGTAATTGGAAGGTGGCACACAAGCGCTGTTGGATTCTAGTGCCAATCACCGGCACTCAACCAGCTGTTACGTTTTGTTTCATTTCGCCAATCCGCTTCTACCTGAATACGGAATCGACTACGAATTTCAGTCCTTGTTAAACCGGAAAAACGGCCTATAGTTCGCTGTGTTTTTCGGATTCATCAGTTGTTTGGTCAGCGCACGTCAATGCACGAAAAACGGTGCCATCCGTTCGTGCGAAGCGAATAGCCTGGCACACCACCAGCGTCGCGAGCGTCCCTCGCCCGGCGGCCAGCTGGCTTGCGCCCCGCGCCCATCCGACAGGTGTCCACGCCACAGAACCGGGCCGCCCACGCGCACCGGTCGGATTAATTTTTGCCATTAATTTACCAATCTAAATTCAATTGCCCATCATCTCGCCAAAGCGGCTTTCAAAAACCATTAATGATACGACCCGGCTTTTTACAAGAATAATTTGCCGACACGGATTGCAATGGATGGATATGCAAGTTACACAATTACCGATCAATTAATTGTCCCTTTTTCAATCAGATCATCCGGCTTCGAAGTTGAAAACCGGCGCACGGCTATTGGGTGGCGAGGGTGGAATATGCAATGTCGGTCGAGCAGTTTCATCGTATGGGGATGCGTGATGCTGTTGCCGGGGTGCGGTGCGACGGAGCACGCCGCGGCGGTGCCGTATGCGATCACGGTTGACGTTGCGCCGGACGTCAACCCTGACATGAACCGCAAGCCTTCGCCGATCGTGCTGAAGGTGTTCCAGCTCCGCGCGGCGGCGTCGTTCGACAGCGCGGATTTCTTCTCGCTGCAGGACAAGCCGGAAAACGTGCTCGGCGCGGACCTGCTCGGCACCGACCGCGTGATCCTGCGGCCGGGCGAGTCGCGCACGCTGCACTATCGTGGCAACGTCGAGGCCGGCGCGATCGGCGTGGTCGCCGAATACCGGATGCTCGACAAGAACCGCTGGCGGCTGACGGTGCCGCTGCCGCGCGCGAAGCAGCTCAATCTCTACAAGTTCTGGCAGACGTCGCCGGGCGAGCTGAAGCTGTCGATCGCCGTCCGCAACGGCGGCGTCGCGCTGAACGACGCGAAGGGGCGCCCATGACCGAACCGACGATGTCCGCGACGCCGGTCGCGGCGCTCCGCCAGCGGGTGGTGTGGACCGAGGGGATGTTCCTGCGGCCGCAGCATTTCCAGCAGCTCGAACGGCATTGGGAACGCTACGTCGCGCTGCGCTGCCTGCCGCTGCAAGGCTTCTACTGGGGCTTCGACACGCTGGAACTCGATCGCGAGCAACTGGCGCTCGGCAAGGTCGCGCTGCGCACCGCATCGGGCGTGATGCGCGACGGCACGCCGTTCGACCTGTCCCATCCGGACGATCTCCCCGAGCCGCTCGACGTGCCCGCCGATGCGAAGGACCAGCTCGTCGTGCTCGCGCTGCCGCTGTGGCGCGGCGGCGGCGAGGAGGTGTCGTTCGGTGCGGGTGCACGTGCAAGCGGCGCCAATGCCGCGATCGGCGCAAGTGGTGCAAATAGCAGCGCCGACGTCGCGCGCTACGTCGTCCGCGAATACGAAGTGGCCGACGCGAACGCGGTCGCGCTCGGCCCCGCGCTGCTGCAGACGGGCCGCCTGAACGTGCGGCTGATGCTCGCAGCCGAACTGACCGGCGACTGGCACGCGCTCGGCGTCGCACGGATCGTCGAGCGGCGCACCGACGCGCGGCTGCTCGTCGACGACGGCTACATTCCGCCGCGCCTCGTCGCGCAGCACGACGCCGTGCTGCTGGCGTATGCGCGCGAGCTGCACGGGCTGCTCACGCAACGCAGCGAAGCGCTCGCGGCGCGGCTGTCGGAGCCCGGGCGCGGCGGCGTGTCGGAAGTCGCGGATTTCCTGCTGCTGCAACTCGTGAACCGCTATCTGGCGCTGACCTGGCACGCGCAGCAGCATGTGTCGACGCACCCGGAGGCGCTGTTCTGCGACTGGCTGAAGCTCGCCTGCGACCTGAGCACGTTCACGGCGGCCGGCCGGCGCCCGCAGTCGCTTGCGGTCTACGTGCACGACGACCTGCGCACGAGCTTCGCGGAGCTGATGACCGAGCTGCGCCGCTCGCTGTCGACGGTGCTCGAGCAGAACGCGATCCAGATCGAGCTGCGCGATGCGGGCAACGGCATCCGTGTCGCGACGCTGGCCGACCCGGCGCTGCGCGACACGGCCGGCTTCGTGCTCGCGGTGCGCGCGGACGTGCCGGCCGACAGCCTGCGCGCGCGGTTTCCCGCGCAGGCGAAGCTCGGGCCGGTCGAGCGGATCCGAGATCTCGTGCAGTTGCAGCTGCCGGGCATCACGATGCGCCAGCTGCCGGTCGCGCCGCGGCAGATTCCGTATCACGCGGGCCATACGTACTTCGAGATCGACAAGGGCAGCGACCTGTGGAAGCAGCTGGCGCGCTCCGGCGGTCTCGCTTTCCATTTCGCCGGCGAATTCCCTGGACTCTCGATGGAGTTCTGGGCGATACGCGGGTAAGGGCGGGGCGACGCGATGAATTCCTCCTCCGAATCGATCTCCCCCGGCGCCGGCGGATTCGTGCCGCCGAATCCGGGCGGCATGCATCCGGCCGCGGCGGGCGCAACCGGCCCGACCGCGACGCAGCCGCGCCCCGGGCGCTGGGCCGCGAGCGGCACGAACCCGCTCGTCGCGGCGGCGAATCCGTTGCTCAACCTGGTGCCGCAGATCCGCTCGACCGTCCATCACCCGAATCCCGCGTGGCTGCGCGAGCACCTGGTCGTCGAGATCCGGCAGTTCGAGGCGCGGGCGCAGGAGGCCGGCGTGCCGTCGGAGGCGATCATCGGCGCGCGCTACTGCCTGTGCACGGCGCTCGACGAGGCGGCCGCGCTGACGCCGTGGGGCGGCAGCGTGTGGTCGTCGCACAGCCTGCTCGTGTCGTTCCACAACGAGACGTGGGGCGGCGAGAAATTCTTCCACCTGCTCGAACGCCTGTCGCAGCAGCCGCGCCAGCATCTCGACCTGCTCGAGCTGCTGTATTTCTGTCTCGCGCTCGGCTTCGAGGGCCGCTATCGCGTGCTCGACAACGGCCACGCGCAGCTCGACGCGCTGCGCCACCAGCTCGCGCTGACGATCCGCTCGGTGCGCGGCGAATTCGAACCGGCGTTGTCGCCGCACTGGCGCGACGTCGTCACGCGCGACGTCGCGCGCCGCTTCGGCGTGCCGCTGTGGGTGTGCGTGGCACTCGCGCTGCTGATCGGCTTCGGCGTGTTCGTCGGGCTGCGGATCGCGCTCGCCGGCCATTCGGATCGGCTGTTCGCGTCGATCGACGCGCTGCACGTGCCGACAGTGCAGCCCGCGCAGGCGCCGCCGCGCCCGGCGCAGGCGCCGCGCATCGCGAAGTTTCTGGAGCCTGAGATCGCGGCCAGCCTCGTGTCGGTGCGCGACGACGCCGACCGCAGCGTGATCGTGCTGCGCGGCGACGGGGTGTTCAAGTCCGGCTCGACGTCGGTGATCGACCGCTACGTGCCGGTGCTCGCCCGCGTGGCCGATGCGTTGAACAAGGTGCCCGGCAACGTGCGCGTGACCGGCTACACCGACGACACGCCCGTGCATACGGCGCGCTTCGCATCGAACTGGGACCTGTCGCGCGAGCGCGCGGAAGCCGTGCGCGGGATGATCGCCGCGCGGCTCGACCATCCGGAACGGCTCGCCGCGGAAGGGCGCGGCACGCTCGATCCGGTCGCGCCGAACGATTCGCCGGCGAACCGCGCGCTGAACCGGCGCGTCGAGATCACGCTGCTGCCGGCGCCCGGCAGTGCCGCCGTCGGCGCGAGCGCCACGCAGGGAGCCAACTGACATGAACCAGGCTGTCGCGCGTTTCGTCCGGCCGTTGCCGTCGCGGGAGATCTGGACCTTCGCCGGTCTCGTCGTGCTCGCGTGCTTCGTGTGGCTCGCGGGCCCGCTGTTCGCGTTCGCCGAGGTCCGGCCGCTCGAAAGCGGCTGGGCGCGCGGGCTCACGATCGCGGTGCTGTTCATCGCGTGGGGCGCACGCGTCGCGTGGCGCGGCTGGCGCGCCGGCCGGCTCAACGCGCAGTTGCTGAACCAGCTGCGCGAGGCCGCGCCCGGGCCGGCCGTCGCCGACGATCCGGCGAAAGCGCAGCTCGACGAGTTGCGCAGCCGCTTCGACGAAGCCGCTTCGCTGCTGAAGAAGGTGCGCTTCGGGCAGGCCGACACCGTGCGCAAGGGCCTGCCGCGCTGGTTCGACCGGATGTCGCGCCAGTATCTGTATCAGCTGCCGTGGTACGTGTTCATCGGCGCGCCGGGCTCGGGCAAGACCACCGCGCTCGTGAATTCCGGGCTCAGCTTTCCGCTCGCCGAACAGTTCGGCCGCGCGGCGATCCGCGGCGTGGGCGGCACGCGGCATTGCGACTGGTGGTTCACGAACGACGCGGTGCTGATCGACACGGCCGGCCGTTATACGACGCACGAGGGCAACCGCGCGCTCGACGAGGCCGAGTGGAAAGGCTTCGTCGACCTGCTGAAGAAGTACCGCACGCGCCAGCCGCTGAACGGCGCGATGCTGACGATCAGCGTGGCCGACCTGCTCGGTGCGTCGGAGGCCGAACGCACGCAGCACGCGATGGTGCTGCGCAAGCGGCTGCTCGAGTTGCGCGCGCAGCTCGGCATCCGCTTTCCCGTGTACCTGCTCGTGACGAAGGCCGACCTGCTCGCGGGCTTTGCCGAGTATTTCAGCCACTACGGCCGCGCGGAATGCGCACAGGTGTGGGGCTTCACGTTCCCGCTCGCGCAGAGCGAGGCGCCGGGCTTCGACCTGCGCGCGGCATTCGACCGTGAATACCGGCTGCTGCACCAGCGGCTGAACGACGGGCTGCCCGAACTGCTCGCCGCGCAGACCGACGCGCGCCAGCGCGAGATGACGTACCTGCTGCCGCAGCAGATCGCCGACCTGCAGGACATGCTCGGCCAGTTCGTCGCCGAGGTGTTTTCCGTGTCGAGCTACGAGCCGATGCCGATGCTGCGCGGCGTCTACCTGACGAGCGGCACGCAGGAGGGCACCGCGTTCGATCGCGTGATGAGCGGCATCAAGCGCTTCCTGAAGATCGAGGGTGTGCCGCCGGTCGCGCAGGTCGGTTCGACCGGGCGCAGCTTCTTCCTGAAGTCGCTGCTGCAGGAGCACATCTTCCGCGAAGCCGCGCTCGCCGGCAGCGACCTGCGCTGGCACCAGAAGCGGCGCGTTTTGCAGATCGCCGGCTACGTGCTGCTCGCGCTGGTGTGCGTGGCCGTGCTGGTCGCGTGGCTGCGCAGCTATTCGAACAACCGCGCGTATCTCGACCAGATCGGCGCGCGTGTGCCGGCCGTCGATGCGCAGATCGCCGGCGCGAAATTCTCCGATGCGGCCGACGTCGCCCGCCTGCTGCCCGTGCTCGACGCGCTCGGCAACCTCGCGAATGCGGGCGGTGTCGACCTGCGGCACCCGCCGCTCGCGTATCGGTGGGGGCTGTTCCAGGGCGAGAAGATCGACGAAGCCGTCGACGCCGTGTACCGGCGCGCGCTCGAAGACGTGCTGCTGCCGATCGCCGCGAGCCGGATGGAGGCCGCGCTGCGCGACGCACGGCCCGACGAGACCGAATACACGTATGCGGCGCTGAAGGCGTACCTGATGCTGTACGACAGCGCGCACTACGATCCCGCGTTCGTGCAGGCGGTCGTCGACCTCGAGATGGAACGCGCGCTGCCGCCCGATTTCTCGCCGGCCGAACGCGCCGCGCTGCGTGCGCATCTTGCCGCGCTGTTCGGCAACCGGGTCGCGGTGTCGCCGTATCCGATGAACGAGCGACTCGTGGCCGACGTGCGCGACCGGTTGCGGCAGGTGCCGTTCTCGCAGCGGCTGTACCGGCAGATGACGATGACGCTGCGGCCGGCCACGGCAGCGTTCGACTTCAGCGTGGCGCGGGCGGTCGGCCCCGACGCTTCACTGGTGTTCCGCCGGCAGAGCGGCAAGCCGCTGTCGGAAGGCGTGCCGGGACTCTATACGCGCAACGGCTATCGCAACGTGTTCGCGCCGCGCCTGGCCGGCGAGGTCGACGCGTACGGGCGCGAGGAAGTGTGGGTGCTGAATCTCGGGCTGTCCGAGATTCCCGGCCCGAACGACGCGGCCGCTTGGGCGCGCGATATCCGCCAGCTCTACCTGAACGACTACCTCAAGATCTGGGACGACTATCTCGCCGACATCAAGCTGCAGCGCACCGCGACGCTCGCGCAGAGCATCCAGGTGGCGCGTGCGCTGTCGTCCGCCGATTCGCCGCTCACGCGGCTGCTGGTGGCGCTCGCACGCGACACCGCGCTCGGCGACGCGCCGGGCGGCGCGCGCAATCTCGCGGCGCGTGCGCAGGACAAGGTCGACGAGGCGCGCAGCTCGCTGTCACAGATCTTCGCGGGCCAGGGCAGCAATTCGAGCGCGTCCGCGGCGGCGCCCGCGAGCGCCGAGCAGATCGTCGACAGCCACTTCGCTGGGCTGCGTGCGTTCGCGCCGGGCAGCGGCGACCAGGCGTCGGCATTCAACGACGTGCTGAAGTCGATCGACGCGCTGTACACGTACCTGACGGCCACCGACGACGCGCTGAGGAGCGGCGCGCAGCCGCCGCCGTCCGATGCGCCCGCGAAGCTGCGCGCCCAGGCCGGCCGCCTGCCGACACCGTTTCGCGAAGTGCTCGACGACCTGTCGAACGTCGCGAACGGCAGCGTGGCGACCGTCGAGCAGCGCACCGTCGCGACGCGGGCCGGCGCGAACGTCGGCGACTTCTGCCGGCAGGCGATCGCGGGCCGTTATCCGTTCGCGCGCGGCGCGTCGCGCGACGTCGCGCCGGCGGATTTCGCGCAGATGTTCGCGCCCGGCGGCCTGATGGACGACTTCTTCCAGAAGAACCTGCAGTCGATCGTCGATACGACGTCGCACCCGTGGCGCTTCGCGAACCGCAACGCGGACGCCGATCCGTCGGCCGCCGCGATGCTGGCGTCGTTCGAGAAGGCGGCGGTGATCCGCGACGTCTATTTCGGCGGCGGCGCGCGCACCGCCCAGCTGAAGGTACAGATCCAGCCGCTCGAAATGGATCCGTCGATCACGGAGATGGTGCTCGACGTCGACGGCCAGATCGTCCGCTACGCGCACGGCCCGCTCGTGCAGAGCGCGGTGGACTGGCCGGGCCCGCGCGGCAGCAACCAGGTGCGGCTGCAGGTGTCCGGGCAGGCCGGCGCGACCGACGGCTTCTCGACCGACGGGCCGTGGGCGCTGCACCGGCTGTTCGACCGCGCGGGGGTGTCCGCCGGGCGCGGCTCCGACCAGATGATTGCGCGCTTCACGGTCGACGGCAAACCGATCGTGCTGCAAGTGAATGCGGGCAGTGTCCGCAACCCGTTCAGGCTGCCCCAGATGGAGTCCTTTACATGCCCGCCGAAGCCATGAGCCCGACACCGCCGTTCACGCGTACCGACGGCGATGCGCCGGCCTGGTACGGGAAGATCCCCGGCGCCGGCGACTTCGTGAACAGCCGGCTGCCGCATGCGCTCGCGCTGTGGTGGGAGCGCTGGCTCCAGCAGGGCATGGCCGCGATGCGCCAGCGCGGCGCGGACGAGATCGAGCGCCACTACACGGTCGCGCCGGTCTGGAATTTCCTGATCCCGGCGGGCGCAGGGGCGTCGTGCATTCAGCCGGGCTGCCTCGCGCCGAGTTGCGACCGCGTGGGGCGCTACTACCCGGTGATCGCCACGCTGCCGATGCGCGCCGCCGATTACTGGAACGGGCTGCCGGATGCCGCCGACACGTTCTACTGGCAGGTCGGCCAGGCGCTGCTCGACACGATCCGGCATGCCCGCGCGCCCGGCGATCTCGAGCAGATGCTGGAGCGCGTGCGGCTCACCCAGGGCGACGACACGTACGCCGACATCGTCGACGGCATGCCGGCGCCGCCGCCTGAACGGCCGGCCCCGGCCGCGTGGCCCGGGCTGTCCGGTTACTTCGATCCGCACGGCGGCACCAGTTTCTGGTGGACCAACCGCGCGGACGGATCGCCGCTGCGCACGCATGCGCATACGGGCACGCCCGACAACGCGCTGTTCCTGACGCTGTTCGGCGGCAGCTAGCGGCCCGACCGAAGGATGGCGGGCCGCCGGGCGCGGCGGGCGGAGAGGACGCGGTTTCGAGAGGTGGTGGAGATGAAGGACGCTGGATCGAGAGACAACGAGCACGACACGGCGACACGCGGCGACGCATCCGAATTCGCGGTGCGGCCGCTGCCGCTCGGCCATCGCCTGGGCGAACTGCAGCTCGACGAGGTGCTGGGCATCGGCGGCTTCGGGATCGTCTATCGCGCATTCGACCGCACGTTGCGGCGCGCGGTCGCGATCAAGGAGTACATGCCGTCGATGCTGGCCACGCGCGGCGGCGACTACACGGTGTCGCTGCGCTCCGAGCGGTTCGCGCAGGCCTTCGACGCCGGGCGCGGCGCGTTCCTCAACGAAGCGCGCCTGCTCGCGCAATTCGATCATCCGGGGCTCGTCAAGGTCCTGCATTTCTGGGAAAGCCACGGCACCGCGTACATGGTGATGCCGTTCTACGAAGGGCGCACGCTCAAGCAGCTGCTCGACGGCGGGATGCGGATCAGCGAGACGCAGTTGCGCAACATCGTCGGCGCGCTGCTCGGCGCGCTCGACACGCTGCATCGCGCGCAGTGCTTCCATCGCGACGTCGCGCTCGACAACGTGCTGATCCGCCCGAACGGCAGCGCGATCCTGCTCGACTTCGGCGCGGCGCGCAAACGGATCGGCGACCTGGTCGACGACGGCGCGATGATGATCAAGCCCGGCTACGCGCCGATCGAGCAGTACACCGACGATCCCGCGTTCAGCCAGGGGCCGTGGACCGATCTCTATGCGCTCGGCGCGGTGATGCACGCGATGATCACCGGCGAGCTGCCGCCCGCGGCCGTCGTGCGCAGCATCAAGGACACGTACCGGCCGCTCGCGTCGCGCGAACTGCCGGCCGGCGAGGTGTACAGCCCGGCGTTTCTCGCGGCGGTCGATCATGCGCTGCAGTTGCGGATTCCGGATCGGCCGGAATCGGTCGCGGCGTTCGCGGCGGAGCTCGGGTTGCGGGACGTCGGGACGGGGGGCGGTTATGGCGCGGCGGTCGTGCCGCCAGTGGGTGACGCGGGCAGGAGCGGGGAAGGGAAGGGGGAGGCTTCTGCTGCGTCCGGCGTGGCGTCGGCTGCTGCGGCTGCGTCGGCTGCCGCGGCGGCTTCGATCGGCGCGGGCGGGACCGCTTCGGGCAACGCCGCGGCGGATGGGCGAGCGTTGACAGCCGGTGGTGCGGATCAGGTGTCTACCCCCACGGACACGGCATCCGCAGCGTCTGGCGTGTCCGGCGCCACGCCGGCGGCCGATGCGCCTTCGCCGTCGAAAACCGTCGCGCAAGGCGCCGCCGTTGCGGCTGCGGACTCGCTCGCAGCGTCCGCGGCATCGCATGCGTCTCGATCGTCTGCGAATCCGCTTGAAAAGCCGGCCGAATCCGAAACGCCGAACGGAACCGTCGAACGCGCGAAACAAGCACCCGCTGCACGAACTGACACACACGACGAAGCCGGTACGCGATCCGCCAGTACCGACGCGGACGTCGGCACGCAAGGTGCAGCCGGTTCCGGCAACGCGTACGCATCCGCGGCTGCCGGCGCCGCCGCTTCGACCACACCGCATCCCGCCGCATCGGCTTCGTCATCCGGCGGCGCAGCCGTGCCGACCGGCGCCCAACGCGGCCACGCTCCGCCTGGATCGCGCCACCGCCGCCTGCCTGTCTACGTCGGTAGCGCGCTCGTTGCGTTGATCGCCGTCGGCCTCGCGGCGACTTATCTGTCGCGTCCCGCCCGCGTCGCCGACGAGGCCGCGCCGGTCGCCAGCCAGCCGCAGGCCGGTACGTCACCGCCCGCGAGCACGCCGGGCGCCACGCTGGCCCAGCAAGGGCCGACACCGACCGTCGTGCCGCCGTCCAGCCTCCCGGCCGGATCGTCCGCGCAGGTTCCGCCGCCCCCCGTCGCCGCAGCGCCGGCCAGCGCGCCCGCCGTCGAAGCCGCCACGCCCGCGCCGCAGGTTGCGACCACCGTCACGAACCCGGCCCCGTCGCAAGCAGGTTCCGGTTCCGCCATCGCGCCCGCCGGCAGCCTCGATGCGTCGGAGCGTGTCGTCAACGTGCCGCCGTCGGAAGCGGCCGCCACACCGGCGACTGCGCCGACACAAGCACCGAAGGCGCCGTCGGAGGCAGAGACCGCAGTCGCCGCCGTCAACGCGCCAACGGCCGAGTCGCAACCGCGTCCGCCGAAGGCCCAGGAAACCGTGCAGGTGCGTTTCAACGTGCGGCCCTGGGGCGACGTCTACGTGAACGGCGCGCGGCGCGGTGCCAGCCCGCCGCTGCGCTCGGTATCGCTGACGCCGGGCGTCTACGTGATCGAGATCCGCAACGGCACGCTGCCGCCGTTGCACCGCACCGTGGCGATCGACTTCGGCAGCAAACCGGTCAACATCGACTATGCATTCGAATGACGTCAGCCAGGCGGCGCTGGCCGCCGCCGCATATGCCACGGTGCCGCCCGGCTTGCCGGCGACCCCGCGCGCCGACCTGATCGGCCAACTGCTCGCGGATGTCGCGCCCGATGCGCCGTGCGGCGCGAACCTCGAATACGACGCCGAGTTCCTGCAACTGCAGGAGCGCGCGACGCCGCGCGCCGAGCAGCAGTACGGCGACACCGTGATCCCGGCCGAAGCGCCCGACTGGCGGGCGGTCGAGCGGCTCGCGCTGGCGCTGTCGGCGCGCACGAAGGATCTGCGCGTCATCGCCTGTCTCGCACGAAGCTGGACCGAGCAGCACGGTATTCCGGGCTATGCGGACGCGCTCGCACTTGTCTCGAACCTGCTCGAGCACCGCTGGGACGACCTGCATCCGCGGCTCGACGCGGACGGCGAACCGGACCCGACGCTGCGGATGAACGCGCTCGCCGAGATAGCCGGTGCGCACGACTGCGCGCGCGCGGCGCGGCGCCAGCCGCTGTTCGACGGCGGGCCGAGCGTGCGCGATGCGGAACGGCTGCTCGACGGCGGCGACGACGCCGGCAGCCCCGTGGCGGGCAGCCGCGACAGCCTGCTGGCGGCGCTGTCGGCCGCGCGCGGCGACGGCACGACGCCGCTCGACGCGGCGCGCGCGGCACTGCGCTCGCTGGAGGCGATCCGCGTGGGCGTGACGGACAAGCTGGGTCGCGAATGGGCGCCCGACGAAGGCGATGCGGAGAAAGCGCTGCAACGTATCGTGCGCGAAGTGCCGCTGCCCGAACCGCAACCGGCGTCGCCCGACATGCAGCAGGCCGCGCCCGGCGACACGGCGCAGCCAGGCGCTGACGCAACCGCGCCGGCGGCCATACCGAACGCGCACATCTGGCGCGATGCCGAGGTCACGAGCCGCGACGACGTGCGCCTCGGCCTCGACAAGATGTGCCGCTATTTCGAGCAACACGAGCCGAGCCATCCGGCACCGCTGCTGCTGCGGCGCGCGCAGCGGCTGCTCGCGCTCGACTTCTACGAAATCATCCGCGATCTCGCGCCGGAGAGCCTGCCGAAGCTGGACCTGCTGAGCGGCGAGCGGAGCGAATGAAACGAGCGAGCGCCGCCGCGACGCGGGCGGTGACGACCAACTGCGTAACCTGATCGATGTGAAGGAGTGGACGATGACGGACAGAACCAAGGCGGCAGGCAGCGGACAGAAGTTCATCGCGCGCAATCGGGCGCCGCGCGTGCAGATCGAGTACGACGTCGAGACCTACGGCGCGGAACGCAAGGTGCAGTTGCCGTTCGTGATGGGCGTGATTTCCGACCTGGCGGGCAAGCGTGCGGAGCCGTTGCCGGACTTGCCGGAGCGGAAATTTCTCGAGATCGACGTCGACAACTTCGACGAGCGGATGAAATCGGTCGCACCGCGCGTCGCGTTCCAGGTGCCGAACACGTTGACGGGCGAAGGGATGCTCAACGTCGACATGACGTTCGAGCAGATCGACGATTTCTCGCCGGCCGCGATCGCGCGCAACGTCGACGCGCTGCGCCGGCTGCTGGAGGCGCGCACCGAGCTGTCGAACCTGCTGTCGTACATGGACGGCAAGCACGGCGCCGAGCAGTTGATCGAGCGCGCGATCAACGATCCCGACCTGCTGAAGACGCTCGTGCGCAACCCGCACGAGCCCGCGCAGGGCGGCGACGCGACCCAACCGGAGGCCCGCGATGAATGATCCCGTCCAATCCCGTGCGGACACGCGCGACGCCGCGCAACCGGCCGTCGCGCACGACGAATTCGCCGCGCTGCTGCAGAAGGAATTCAAGCCGAAGACGGCCGAGGCGCGCGAGTCGGTCGAGCGCGCGGTGCGCACACTCGCGCAGCAGGCGCTCGAACATACGGTCGGCATGACGACCGACGCGTACGGCAGCGTGAAGCAGATCATCGCGGAGATCGACCGCAAGCTGTCCGAGCAGATCAACCAGATCCTGCATCACAACGAGTTCCAGACGCTCGAAGGCGCGTGGCGCGGGCTGCATTACCTCGTCACGCACACCGAGACCGACGAGCTGCTGAAGATCAAGGCGCTGCCGGCGTCGCGCAACGAGGTCGCGCGGATGCTGAAGCGCTACAAGGGCGTCGCGTGGGACCAAAGCCCGCTGTTCCGCAAGATCTACGAAGAGGAATACGGGCAGTTCGGCGGCGAGCCGTTCGGCTGCCTGGTCGGCGATTTCCATTTCAACCACAGCCCGCCGGACGTCGAGATGCTCGGCGAGCTGTCGAAGATTGCGGCGGCCGCGCACGCGCCGTTCATCGCCGGCGCATCGCCGGAGCTGATGCAGATGGATTCGTGGCAGGAGCTGTCGAACCCGCGCGACCTGACGAAGATCTTCCAGAACACCGAATACGCGGCGTGGCGCAGCCTGCGGCAGTCGGAGGATTCACGCTACATCGGCCTCGCGATGCCGCGCTTTCTCGCGCGGCTGCCGTACGGCGCGCGCACCAATCCGGTCGACGAATTCGACTTCGAGGAAGACACCGACGCCGCGAACCACGACCGCTACACGTGGGCGAACTCGGCGTACGCGATGGCCGCGAACATCAACCGCTCGTTCAAGCAGTTCGGCTGGTGTTCGTCGATCCGCGGCGTCGAATCGGGCGGGGCGGTCGAAGGGCTGCCGAGCCATACGTTCCCGACCGACGACGGCGGCGTCGACCAGAAATGCCCGACGGAGATCGCGATCAGCGACCGCCGCGAGGCCGAGCTCGCGAAGAACGGTTTCATGCCGTTCGTGCACCGGAAGAACTCGGATTTCGCGGCGTTCATCGGCGCGCAGTCGCTGTACCAGCCGGCCGAGTACCACGATCCCGACGCGACCGCGAACGCGCGGCTGTCCGGCCGCCTGCCGTACCTGTTCGCGTGCTGCCGCTTCGCGCATTACCTGAAGTGCATCGTGCGCGACAAGATCGGCTCGTTCCGCGAACGCGACGACATGGAGCGCTGGCTGAACGACTGGATCATGAACTACGTCGACGGCGACCCGATCAACTCGTCGCAGGAAACCAAGGCGCGCAAGCCGCTCGCGGCCGCACAGGTGGTCGTCGACGAGGTCGAGGACAACCCCGGCTACTACACGTCGAAATTCTTCCTGCGGCCGCACTACCAGCTCGAAGGGCTCACCGTGTCGCTGCGGCTCATCTCGCGGCTGCCGACCGCGAAGGCGGCCAACGAGTGAGCGGCGCGGCAGGCAACGATCGGCATCCAACGCGGCATTCATCCTGACATCGCACTGAAACGGAGACGGCAATGGGCGTGGCAATGTTTATGAAGGTGGACGGCGTGACCGGCGAATCGGCGGACGCGCAGCACAAGGGCTGGACCGACATCCAGTCGTTCACGTGGGGCGCGAGCCAGCCGGGCGCGATGGCGAGCGGCAGCGGCGGCAATGCCGGCAAGGCGAGCTTCAACGATCTCGTCGTCGCCGCGTACATGGACAAGGGCGCGCCCGCGATCATCAAGAACTGCGCGAACGGCAAGCATCTTTCGTCGGTCGAGATCTCCGCGTGCAAGACGGGCGGCACGCAGGTCGAGTTCATGCGCGTGACGCTGCAGGAGGTGCTCGTCACGTCCGCGCAGGTCGCGGGCATCGATCCGGGCGACGTCGCCGACCGGCTGATGATGCATTACGGCTTCCAGGCCGCGAAGGTGAAGAAGCAGTACTGGCAGCAGAACGACAACGGCGGCAAGGGCGCGGAGGTGACCGTCGGCTGGAACATCAAGGAAAACACCGAGATGTGACGGCGTGGAGACGACCATGGACGACCCGCGAACCCGCGACGGCCGGGAAGGCAGCCTGCGCGACCGGCTCCAGCCCGCGCTGCTCGACCGGCTCACCGACGACACGCCGCAGCGCGCCACCGAAGCGCCCGGCGCGCAGTGGATCGGCACCGAACGCCTGCGCGCGGCCGTGCTGCGCGATCTCGCGTGGCTGCTCAACACGCGCAACGCCGAGGACGGCTTCGTCGACTGGTCGGCGTTCGCGCACGCGCAGGCGTCGGTGCTCAACTACGGGATGCGGCCGCTCGTCGGCAAGCCGATGTCGGGCGTCGAGCGGATGTCGGTCGAGGCGTCGATCCGCGACGCGATCCTCCGCTTCGAGCCGCGCATCGCGCCCGACAGCGTCGAAGTCCGCAGCGTGGTCGACGCGGCCGGCGGCCGGGCCGGCGAACGGCGCCACAACGTGCTGCTGTTCGAGATTCGCGGCACGCTGTGGTCGATCCCGCATCCGCTCGAATTCGTGCTGCGCTCCGACCTCGATCTCGAGACGGGCGCGATGTCGCTGCAATCGGCGGCGGGGGCCTGACGCGATGGATACGCGCCTGCTCGACTACTACAACCGCGAACTCGCGTACCTGCGCGAGCTCGGCGGCGAATTCGCGCAGCAGTTCCCGAAAGTGGCCGCGCGGCTGCGGCTCAACGAATCGGGGCCGCCCGACCCGTACGTCGAGCGGCTGCTCGAAGGCTTCAGCTTCCTCACCGCGCGCGTGCAGCTCAAGATGGACGCCGAGTTTCCGCGCTTCACGCAGGCGCTGCTCGATGCCGTGTATCCCGGCTATATCGCGCCGCTGCCGTCGATGGCGATCGTGCGGTTCGCGCCGCTGCTGAACGAAGGCAGCCTCGCGCAAGGCTGGCGGCTGCCGGCCGGCACCGCGCTGCGCGCGTGTCCGGCCGCGTCCGAGCAGACCGCGTGCGAATTCCGCACCGCGCACGACCTGACGCTGTGGCCGCTCGAACTGACCGATGCGACCGTCACCGGTGCGCCGTCGTGGTTGCCGCGCGGCGCGTTCGCGGCGCGTCAGGACGTACGTGGCGCGCTGCGCATCCGGTTGGAGGCGCGCGGCGGCGCCAAACTGTCCCAGTTGCCGCTCGACCGGCTGACGTTTCATCTCGCGGGACCCGAGCGCGACGCGCTGCACCTGCTCGAACTGATCGCCGCGCATGCGCTCGGCGTCGTGTGCCACGATCCCGCGCAGCCGCCGCGCTGGCTGCATACGCTCGATGCCGACGCGATCGTCCACGAGGGCCTCGATCCCGCGCAGGCGATCCTGCCCGACGACGGCCGCAGCTTCCACGGCTATCGGCTGCTGCGCGAGTATTTCGCGTTTCCGGCGCGTTTCCTGTTCTTCAGCGTCGGCGGGCTGCGCGCCGCGCTCGCGCGCGCGACCGGCGACGCGTTCGAGCTGACCGTGCTGTTCGACCGCCATGACGCGGCACTCGAAGCGGCCGTCAGCGCGAAACACCTCGCGCTGAACTGCACGCCGGCCGTGAACCTGTTCGCGCGCCGCGCCGACCGCATTCCGCTGCAGCCGGGCGCGCGCGAGCACCATGTCGTCGTCGATCGCAGCCGGCCGCTCGACTACGAGGTCTATGCGGTGCAGCGGCTCGCGAGCGAGCAGCGCGACGATGGCCGGTCGCGCGAATTCCGGCCGTTTCACGCGTCGTTCGCGAGCGACGACGGCAACCACGGCGCTTACTACACGGTGCGGCGCGAACCGCGGCTGGTGTCCGCTCAGGCACGCGCGAACGGCACGCGCACCGGCTACGTCGGCAGCGAGACCTACGTGTCGCTCGTCGACAGCCAGTGCGCGCCGTACGACGAAACGATGCGTTACCTGGCGGCCGATACCCTGTGCACGAATCGCGATCTCGTGCTGCTGCAGCCGCCGGGCGACGCGAACACGTTCACGCTGCGCGTGTCGGCCCCGGTCGAGAACATCGTCGCGATCCGCGGCCCGTCGCGGCCGCGCCCGCCGATCGCCGATGCGCAAACCGCGTGGCGGCTGATCCGCCATCTCGGGCTCGCACGCCACACGCTGACCGATCTCGACGACGACGAGGGCGCGCATGCGCTGCGCGAACTGCTCGGCCTGCATGCCGACCCGGCCGATGCCGCGATGCGCCGGCAGATCGACGGCGTGCTGCGCGTGGCGTTCTCGCCGGTGTTCCGCCGGCTGCCGGCGTCCGGCCCGCTGATGTTCGGGCGCGGCGTGCAGGTCGACGTGACCGTCGACGATCATGCGTTCTCCGGCGACAGCCCGTTCCTGCTCGGCGCGGTGCTCGAACAGTTCTTCGCGCGGCACGTGTCGATCAACGCGTTCGCCGAATGCGTGCTGACCAGTGCGCAGCGCGGCATGCTCGCACACTGGCCGGCGCGCATCGGCAGGCGGCCCGCGATATGAAGCGCGATATGTCACCGGCTACCGAGCCCGCACGCCGCGACGCGTGGTGGGCACGCCTGCGCGCCGCGCCGCATGGTTACGACCTGTTTCAGGCGCTGCGCTGGCTCGATGCGCTGTCGCCCGGCCGCGCGCCGCTCGGCCATGCGACGCGACCGCGTGACGAGCCGGTGCGGCTCGGGCAGCAGCCGTCGCTCGCGTTCGCGGCGTCGATGCTGGCCGGCGTGAGCGACGAGGGCAGCGGCATGCCGCCGCGCATCGCGATCCACGGGTTCGGGCTGTTCGGCCCGAACGGGCCGCTGCCGACGCATCTGACCGAATACGCGCACGAACGCGCGGCGCAGCACGACGACCCGACGTTCGCCGCGTTCGCCGACCTGTTCCATCACCGGCTGATCCTGCTGTTCTACCGCGCGTGGGCCGACGCGCAGCCGACGGTGAGCCTCGATCGCCCGGAACGCGCACGGTTCGACGGTTATGTCGCGAGCCTGATCGGGCGGCCGGCACACGGCGACAAGCCGACCACGAAAGCCGACATCCACGCCGACGCCGACACGCTCGCGCCGCACGCGCGCTATTTCCACGCGGGCCATCTCGTGCGGCACACGCGCAACCCGGAAGGGCTCGTGCAGATCCTGCGGCGGCATTTCGGTGTCGAGGCGCGCATCGTCGAGCACGTGCCGCAGTGGGTCGCGATCGAACGTTCGCAGCGCTGCACGATCCGCGCGACGCGGCCGACGTTGCGGGTCGGCGCCGTCGCGCTCGGTGTGGCCGTGCGCGATGCGCAGTCGCGCTTCCGGATCGTGCTCGGCCCGCTGTCGCTCGACGCGTACCGCCGTTTCCTGCCGGGCGGCCCGCATGCGCGGCAGCTCGCGCAATGGGTTCGCGAATACGTCGGCATCGAGTTCGACTGGGACGTGCAGCTCGAACTGGCGGCCGACGCGGTGCCGGCGATCGCGCTCGGCGCGCCGCAGGGCATCGGCCGCACCGCGTGGCTCGGGCAACGGCTCGACCCCGGCCCGGCGCGCGACCTCGTCGTCCGCTACGACGTGCGGCGCGGCGGCGCCCCCCTTCATCGCGAAACCGCCTAACCGGGAACCGTCATGTCCGATATCGGCCGCGCCAACCTGTTCGGAAAACTGAATCCGTTCCTCTACGAGACGCTCGAGCAGGCGACCGGCTTCTGCCGGCTGCGCGGCAATCCGTACGTCGAGCTTGCACACTGGTTCAAGCAGATGCTGCAGCGGCCCGACAGCGATCTGCCGCGCGTGCTGCGCCACTTCGGCGTGGACGACGCCGCGCTCGACCGCGGGCTCGTTGCCGCGCTCGACAAGCTGCCGCGCGGCGCGGGCTCGGTGTCGGATCTGTCCGTGCACATCGACGATGCGGTCGAACGCGCGTGGGTCTACGCGACGCTGAAGTACGACGCGGCGCGCATTCGCGGCGCGGTGCTGCTGCTCGCGATCCTGAAGACACCGCAGTTGCGCAACGTGTTGCTGGCGATCGCGCGCGAATTCGAGCGCATCGTGCCGGACGTGCTCGCCGACGAACTCGCGTCGATCGTCGAAGGCTCGCCGGAGGCGCCACCGGCCGGGCAGGCGGCGCCGGGCGGCGACATGACGATGCGCGGCGCGACCGCCGCCGCCTCCGACGGCTCGGCGCTCGCGCGTTTCGCTGTCGACCTGACCGCCCGCGCGCGGGCCGGCGAGATCGATCCGGTGATCGGCCGCGATCCGGAGATTCGCCAGATCGTCGACATCCTGCTGCGACGCCGGCAGAACAACCCGCTGCTGGTCGGCGAGGCCGGCGTCGGCAAGACGGCGGTCGCGGAAGGCTTCGCGCTGCGGATTGCCGCCCGCGACGTGCCGCCGTCGCTGCAGGACGTCGCGCTGTACCTGCTCGACATCGGGCTGCTGCAGGCCGGCGCGAGCGTGAAGGGCGAATTCGAGAGCCGGCTGCGTGGCGTGATCGACGAAGCGATGTCGTCCGAGCGGCCCGCGATCCTGTTCATCGATGAAGTCCACACGCTCGTCGGCGCGGGCGGGGCCGCCGGCACCGGCGACGCCGCGAACCTGCTGAAGCCCGCGCTCGCCCGCGGCCTGCTGCGCACGATCGGCGCGACCACGTGGTCCGAGTACAAGCAGTACATCGAGAAGGACCCGGCGCTGACGCGGCGTTTCCAGCTCGTGCACGTACACGAACCGGAAGAAGCGGCCGCGCTGACGATGCTGCGCGGCCTCGCCGGGAAGCTCGAGCGCCATCACCGCGTGCTCGTGCTCGACGATGCGCTGGAGGCCGCCGTCACGCTGTCGCACCGTTACATTCCCGCTCGCCAGTTGCCGGACAAGGCGATCAGCCTGCTCGATACGGCCTGCGCGCGCGTCGCCGTCAGCCAGCACGCGGTGCCCGCGCCGATCGAAGATGCGCGTCGCCGCATCGACAGCCTGCGCGTCGAACAGGAGCGGATCGCGCGCGAATGCGCGCTCGGCACCGGCGATACGACGCGGCGCGATGCGATCGAGCACGACATTGCTACCGCCCGAACCGAACTCGATCGGCTCGACACGCGCTGGCAAACCGAACGCGACGCCTTGACCGCGATCGTCGATGCCCGCGCGTTGCTGCTCGACGACGATCCGTCCCACGCACTCGATGCGGACGCACGAGCTGCGGCGCAAAACCGTCTCTCGGCTGCCCAGCAGGCGCTGGCCGACCTTCAGGGCGATGCACCGCTCGTGCTGCCGGCCGTCGACCCACACGCGGTGGCCGCCGTCGTGGCCGACTGGACCGGCATTCCGCTCGGCCGTATGGTGCGCGACGAAACGCAGGCCGTGCTGAAGCTCGCCGATACGCTCGGCGAGCGCGTCGTCGGCCAGCAGCACGCGGTCGAACTGATCGCCGAGCGCATCCAGACCGCGCGCGCCAGGCTCGACGATCCGAAGAAGCCGCATGGCGTGTTCCTGCTGTGCGGGCCGTCCGGCGTCGGCAAGACCGAGACCGCGCTTGCGCTGGCCGACACGCTGTACGGCGGCGAACACAACGCGATCACGATCAACATGAGCGAATTCCAGGAAGCGCATACCGTGTCGACGCTGAAGGGCGCGCCGCCCGGCTACGTGGGCTACGGGCAGGGCGGCGTGCTCACCGAAGCCGTGCGCCGCCGCCCGTACAGCGTCGTGCTGCTCGACGAGATCGAGAAGGCGCACCGCGACGTGCACGAGATTTTCTTCCAGGTATTCGACAAGGGCTGGATGGAGGACGGCGAGGGGCGCGACATCGATTTCCGGCATACGGTGATCCTGCTGACCTCGAACGTCGGCGCCGATCGCGTGATGCAGCTGTGCCGCGACCCCGAGCGCCTGCCCGACGTGCAGACGCTCGCCGATGCGCTGCGCGCGCCGCTGCTCGACGTGTTTCCTGCGGCGCTGCTCGGCCGGTTGACGGTCGTGCCGTACTACCCGCTCACCGACGCGACGCTCGCGCGGATCGTCGCGTTGCAATTGCGGCGGATCGAGCAGCGGATCGACGCGCACCACGGCATCCGGCTGCGCTGCACCGATGCGGCGACCGCGCTGGTCGTCGAGCGTTGCCGGACGATCGAATCCGGCGGCCGGATGGTCGACGCGATCCTCACGCACACCGTGATGCCGCGCATCGGTCGCGCGATCCTGGAGGCCACGCTCGAGGGCCGCACGCTGTCGTCGATCGAGCTGAGCGCCGCCGACGGCGAATTCACGTACCGGTTCGACGAGGAGGAATCGACTTGAATCGCGTATTCACACTCGACAGCCCGCACGGCGACGACCTCAAATTCCATACGCTCGACGGCAGCGATGAACTCGGCCGCCTGTTCGAATTCCGGATCGAGGCGCTCGCCGACAGTCACAGCCTGTCGCTCAAGGACCTGCTCGGCAAGCCCGTGACGGTCCGGATCGAACAGCAGGACCTGTCGACCCGGTACCTGAACGGGATCGTTGCGCGCGCATCGCTTTGCGGCCGGCGCGCCGAGCGCTACTACGGCTACGAGCTGATCGTGCGCCCATGGCTGTGGCTCGCGACGCGCCGCTCCGATTGCCGAATCTTCCAGAACAAGACCGTGCCCGAGATCGTGCAGGAGGTGCTGTCGACGTACGGCTTTCCGATCGAGAACCACCTCGCCGAATCGTATGTGCCGCGCGACTATTGCGTGCAGTACAACGAGACCGATGCCGCGTTCGTGTCGCGGCTGATGGAGTTCGAGGGGATCTACTTCTGGTTCCGGCATGCGGAGGACACGCATACGCTGATGCTCGGCGACGCGATGTCGTCGCATACGGTGCTGCCCGGCTACGAGACGATTCCGTACATCGCGCGCGACCGCACCGCGATCGCCGACGAGGAGCACATCGACGGCTGGCTGCCCGCGCAGGCGGTGAGCGTCGGCCGGCACCAGACCACCGACTACGATTATACGAAGCCGCGCGCCGATCTTTCGTCGCAGAAGGTCGATCCGCGTGGGCACGATCACGACGGTTTTGCGTCGTTCGAGTGGCCGGGTGGTTATCGCGACGATGCGCCAGGCGCGCATTACAGCCGCGTGCGGCTCGAGGAACAGCAGGCCGAACATGAGCGGGCGAACGCCGATACCGACGTGCGGGGTGTCGCGCCCGGGTATCTGTTCACGCTCGAACATTGCCCGCGCGCCGACCAGAACCGCGAGTACCTGATCGTGCGCTGCCAGTACCGGTTTCAGGAAAACGCGTATGCGAGCGACCAAGGTGCGGAGGCCGTCGTGCATCAGACGATGATGCTCGTGCAGCCGTCGAGCCTGCCTTACCGGTCGCCGCGCGAGACGCCGCGGCCGCGCACCAACGGGCCGCAGACGGCCACTGTCGTCGGGCCGCCTGGGGAGGAAATCTGGACCGACCAGTACGGGCGCGTGAAGCTGCAGTTCCGTTGGGATCGGTATGGGCAGAGCAATCAGGATTCGTCGTGCTGGGTGCGGGTGTCGAGTCCCTGGGCCGGGGGTGGGTTCGGGGGCGTGCAGATTCCGCGGGTGGGCGACGAGGTGGTGGTCGATTTTCTGAATGGCGATCCCGATGAGCCGATCGTCACCGGGCGGGTTTTCAACGGCGAGAAGATGCCGCCGTGGGGGTTGCCCGGAAGTGCGACGCAGAGCGGGCTGCTGTCGCGGTCGTCGCCGGGTGGGACGACCGACCACGCCAATGCATTCCGGTTCGAGGACAAGAAGGGCGCCGAGCAACTGTGGATGCATGCCGAGCGAAATTTCGATGCGGAGACGGAGCTCGATCATTCGCTGTCCGTCGGGAACAACCATACGCATACGGTCGGGAACGACGAAACGATGCAGGTGAAGAACAACCGGCAACGGAGTGTCGGGCAAAACGAGACGGTGAATATCGGGCAGAACCGGGTCGCGCAGATCGGGGCGAACGAGACGCATGGGGTTGTCGGCAACCGGACGCGGACGGTCGGGCAGAACGAAACGGTGACGATCGCCGCGAATCGTGACGCGACCATCGGTGGTGTGCATACCGAGACGGTCGCCAAAGCCAAGACCGAAACGATCGGCGAGGGCAAGACGTTGAGCGTCGCGCAGCTTTATCACACGACGTCTCAGGACATGAAGACGCAGGTCGCCTCCACGCATACCGAGGAAATCGGCACGCGAACGTCGACGATCGCGAACGCCCATACGCACACGGTCGGCGGCGAACACACCGTCAACGTCGGTGCGAGCCATACGACGAACGTGCAGCATCAGGTGACCGTCAACGCCGGCGACCAGCTTTCGCTCGTCTGCGGGATGTCCAGCATCGTGATGAAGCGCGACGGCACGATCATGATCCAGGGCGTCAATGTCGCATCGACCGGTACCGAAAGCCACAGTGTGCGCGGAACGACGGTGACGTCGTCGGCCACGGGCGAGCATACGGTAGAAGGCACCGTCCTGAAACTGAATCCATGATGGAGGTCCGCACGAATGCAGCAGAACTGGCAGCCGACCAATCCCGTTGAGCGCAGGTTCATGGACGCGCATTCGGACTGGATGCGTTTCGCGAAGGACAAGGCCGCTCGGTTGATGATCTGGTACACGGATGAAGCGGATTCTCCGCTCGTGCGGTTGTATTTTCAGGCTCAGGAGGACACGTCGTGCGCGGTTCAAACGATGCGCACGGCGTTCGTGACCGAAACGCGCTACGCACAGGCGTTGGCCGACGAGCTGATTGCCTTCTACGACAGCCGCCACGCTGCATCCGACGCAGCGGGAATCCGTACTGACTGGCAGCCGCCGTTTTTCGACGGCGTCGATCCGGTCCGTTACCTGTTCACCGTGGCCACCAGCCTGATCGAACATCACCCGGATGTGTTCCCGGCACTGGTATTAGTGCTCGCGCCGTCCCGCACGGATGACGAATCCGCATGGGTGCAGTGGATGGATGGCCTGCTGTCGACCCTCGCCGCGACGCCGCAACTGGGTGAGCGCGTGCGCTTCGTCGTGCCACGCACGGTTATCGAGCCGCTCGCGCCGCTGGTTCAGCATCATCCGAATCTGGTCAGCATCGTGCACGGCCGGTATTCGATGGCGAGCGTGCCGCGCGAACTGCTCGCGGAGTCGGGTGAACGCGGATCGAGCGGCGAATTCCGGCGGCTGTTCGTCACGATGAGCGAGACGGTAAAAGGCGGAAATCCCGCGCGTCTCGAAGCACTTCGCGCGGCGGCGCTGGAAGTGGCCGGGCGCGAGAAGTGGTTCGACCAGTGCGTCGTCGTACATCTAATTGCGGGTGCCGCATATCTGAAATGGCGCGACCACGAGCATGCCGTCGATGCGTATCGGCAAGCAGCGGAAAGCGGCACGCATGCGGTGAACGCCGGACATCCGGCCGGCTGGAAGCTCGTCGCCAACGGATTGTTCGGCGAGGCGAGCGTGCATCTGATGGTGAAGGATCATGCGCGCGCCGCTTACTGCTACGAGCGGGCGGCCGCGTCGACGGCCGCCGCGCAGGATGCGTTGATGACCGTCGAAGCGTGGCGCATGAGCGCCGTATGCTGGGAGCGGGCAGGGGAGCGCGAGCACGCGCTGGAAGCCGGCTTCAATGCACTTGATGCGGGCTTGACGCTGGACGACGCGACACGCCTGAACAGCAACCTGCAACTCGTCGTCGAGTGGATGGTGTCGCAGGTCGGGGCGTTCGACCGGCGTCGCGCCGAACTCCGCGAGAAAGTCGCCGCCTTGCGCGGCGGCTGAACGGAGACGCCCATGGGATTGCCCGCGGTCAAACATCTCGATCCGGTCGTCGGTGTCGACCTGCATTCGGTATTGGTGGCGCCGAGTCCGACACCGGTATTCCTGCCGCATCCCCATGTCGGGTTCATGCTTGACCTGCGCGAATATGTGAACGCTGCATTGGGCGTCATTGGTGCGATCGCCTTCACGATCATCGAGGAAAAGGCGGTTGAATATCTTGAAGACCATCCGGACGACGCGAAGAAGCTCGAGGACACAGCCCATGCCGTTTCCGGCGAGCTTCAGAAACTGGCGAAGGATCCCACTGTTGCCCAAGCGTTGAAGGGGGCAAAGACTGCGGGCGATATCGCAAACGCGGTGGGGGCGGGCGTCGGGATGGGCAGCATCGCGGGTCGGCCGATCTTCGTAAACGGGATGCTGCGGGCGACCGCGGGTACGCATGCATTCCATGCGCCGGCGCTGCATTTTCCGCTCGGCGAATCGTTCGCGCCACCCGATCCGGACCCGTCGAACGACGCGGAAGCTTACATGGGCAGCAAGACCGTGCTCGCGAACAACGACCCGATGGCGTTCCTGGCGCTGCCGGCGATGAGTTGCTGGGCGGTCGGGCTGGAACCGCCCGCGCACAACGGAGCGCATACGAAGCGCGAGCATCTGTCGTTGCCGACGTCGTTCATGCTGCCGATTCCGACCGGACGCCCGGTGCTGGTTGGTGGACCGCCGATCGTCAATATGGCGGCGCTGGCGAAGGGATTGTTCAAGGCGTTCCGCGGGTCGGAGTGGGCGAAGACGCTGGCGGACAAGCTGCATTTGAAGCCGGGTTTTCTCAAGTGTAAGGTGCTGCATGCGGAGCCGGTTGATACAACGACAGGCGAGGTCGTTGTCCGACAGGAGGATTTCACCGTCGCCGGTCGACTACCTTTGACCTGGGTTCGCCGCTACATCAGTGGCAATACCGGCGCCGGCGTAGTCGGCGTGGGCTGGCAAACACCGGCCGATATTCGCCTCGAGTGGGTCGTATATGACGGTGCGACCGGGCTCATTGCACACTTTCCAGACCACACCACAGCCTTCGACTCGATACCGGACGACGGTGGATGGCCGGCACGCATTCGCGACTGGCAGTACGGTCACGCACTGTACCGCTGCGGCGAATTGCTGACGTTGAGAACCCGCACCGGAATTGAGTACGTCTACGCGATACCCCACGCCCCGCTTTGGCCCACGAGCGGACGCCCGGTGACATTCCTCGTGCAACACATTTCCGATCCATCCGGCAACGCGTGGGAATTCGTGCGGCGCCCCGAAGGGCAGCCATTGCGGATAGTAGAGTGGCGAGGCGACGGGTTGACCGGACGCAGGATCGAATGTTGCATAAACGAATGCATCGATGGCAATCGCGAACACCGCGTCGATCGGCTCTCGTCGATGACATTGATCGATACGGAAGGGCGCCCTCATCCACTGGTGAACTATGAATACGACCGAGACGGAAATCTCGCTGTTGCGTTCGACGCGCTGGGGCACGACCGTCGGTTCGAGTATATCGACGGGCACATGATGACGTGTCACACCAATGCCCTTGGCGCCTCATTCCGGTACAGCTATCGTCAACAGCAAGACGGAAAATGGCGCGTCGATCATGCGTGGGGACGAGATGGATTATTCGATTATCGATTCGACTACGACGTCCGTCTGGGTGAAACACGTATCACCAATTCGCTTGGACACACATCGATCATGCAAATCAACTCGCGCGGCATGCCGGTCTCGCTCATTGATCCGCTCGGCGGCGTATCGTCGTATCGATATGACGAACGGGGTCGAACTTGTGCGGAAACCGATCCGGACGGACACACATACCGATGGGAATATGACGACGATGCCAATCTCCTGGCCGAGTATCGGCCCGATGGAAGTGCGACTCGGGTCACGCTTGATAAGCATGGACGACCGTCTACCGTCACGCTGCCCGACGGCCGGAAATGGCATTATGAATGGGATGCGGTCGGCAACCTGATTGCTCAACAAACACCCGCGCAAGCAATATACAAATTCGAATACGACCGCAGCGGTCAACTTGTGTCAAGCGTTGGGCCCATCGACGCCGTGTCCACATTCTCCTACGACCAGGACGGCAACCTGGCCGAAATCATCGACTCAAGCGGATCGCGAGTCAGATACGAATACGATGCTCGTGGAAATACGATACGCGTCGATGACGAAACCGGGCGTAGTCAGCGCTATGAGTATGATCGCGTGGGCAACCTGAAACAGGCGTGGACCTCGGGCGGGGGTGAAATTCACTGCGCCTACGACGCCGACGACAACCTGATCGGATACCGGGACCACGCCGGCGGCTTGTTCTCGGCTCGCTATTCGGACATCGGGCAAATCATTGCCCGTACTGCGCCAGATGGATCCGTTGTCGAGTATCGCTACGACACCGAGGGGCGGGTGATCGAAATCGTCAACGAAAAGGGCGAGTGCTATGCACTGCTGCGAGACGCGAACGGCGGGATAGTCAGAGCCACCGATTACCACGGGAACGTGCGTACCTACGAATATAGTCTCGGCGGTCGGCTGCTGGCCACGACGAATGGCATTGGCGGGGCGATTGCCTACGAGACGGATACCCTGGGACGAATCGTTAGGAAGCGTGTTTCGGATCCGCGACAGTCCGACGCCGTTCGGGTCGAGACATTCGAATACGATCGCGGCGACAACCTGGTTTCAGCGAACAATCCCGATAGCCACATCGAACGGCGATACGATGATTCGGGGCGGCTCGTCGAAGAGAAGCAGGGCGACGATTTCACCATAGCGTGGACGTACGACGTGACGCGTGCGCCGATCGAACGCGTCACCCGACTTAGAATCGGTACCGAAGTACTGGTCCGCACGATTCGCTACGCCTACCGTGCGTCGGGGTTGCTCGAATCGCTCCAGATTGACGACGGGTTGCCGATCGTGCTGGAACGAGACGCGAACGGCAATGTTTTCCGCGAACGACTGACCGCGAACCTCGGACGCGAATTCAACTGGACAGCAAACGGGCAGTTGACCGCGCAAAGGATGATGCATGGAACTCGTGAGTTGTTTTCCAGTGAATATCTGTATGACGATCATGGTGAGCCGTCCGAGAAACACAACTCCTGGTCAATGGCCGAGCGATACGAATATGATGCCTTTGGGCATTTGATTGGACATGACGACGCGGCGGGCGTCCGCCGCCGGTTCAAGTACGACCCGACCGGCAACCTCGCAATGGAATCCGGACCACACAGAGTCCATCATGAAGCGTCACCGTTTCCTGAAAACCTCCTCCGTTCGCAACGAGTCATTCTGGATGGAAACGGGTGGCGCGCATTCGATCATGCCGGACATGTTTGTGCACTGACGGTCGATCGCCATGAACTGACCTTGGGATGGGATGCGACGAGCCAGTTGATCAACACATCTTCCCGACGGCAAGAAATCGACGAATATGGTTCTCTACATACCGAGGCCACCGTCGCTACCTGCTACGACTACGATGTTTTCGGTCGCCGCGTCAGAAAAATAACGACGACGAGATCCGCCGAACCATTGCACGCGGACGCATCTAACGAGAGCGTGACGACCACGAACTTCTTCTGGGACGGCGACACGCTTGTGGCCGAGCATACGGTGAGCGGTGCCATGAATCGCGAACGCGAGCCTGCCCAATCGAATGCCAACTCCAACGAAACTCAATTTCGAGGTACGGTGCAAGAGTGGATTTATTACCCAGGTACATTCCGGCCGTTGACGAGTATTTCACGCTCATACGACTTCGAACACACTACAGGCCACAAAGGAGTCGGCACGGCCAGTCTGAGCGATACGACCTTCGGATGGTTCTATCTGGATCCCAACGGCTTGCCCGCAAGAGTGATCGACGACAATGGCTCGGTGACATGGGAAGGGCGATTCGATCCGTGGGGTACCGAAAACCCGCCGGCGGAAACAGGCCACGCCCATCAACCTTTGCGATTTCAAGGGCAATACTACGATGATGAAACTGGTCTGCACTATAACCGCCATCGATACTATGGCCCGGCTTCCGGAAATTTCATGTGTGCCGATCCAATCGGCTTGCGCGGCGGCAATAATTTGTATGCGTATGCACCCAATCCGCTGGCATGGATCGATCCCACGGGACTCATACACTACATTGGCATCACGTCGTTCGGTCAGGGGGCTACGGACTGGCTGCATACCGAATGGAACAGCGGTGAGGCTGGACGCAAAGCCATTCTGGATCCCAATAGGAACTTCGGTGGATTCATCCCGGATAGCGGCAATCCTGAGCAATACGCATTCAATATTCCCAAGGCCAAGAACAAGGTCGGCATCGATGTGCATACCGAGGAAGTTATCGCAGGAGGCGATGGCGTGACGGCCTTGCCGTCCGGACTGCTCATAACAGAGCGAATGCCGTGCGACGAGCGATGCCGACCGAATGTCGAGCAATCGGCAGTTCATACGGTCCATCATTTGCAGCACCGAGGATTCTTTCCGGCGGACAAGAATCTCGAACGCGTATCGATCCGTCTCATGGCGGTCTTCAATATGGATCTTCCGAGCGTGCTCAAGGCGTTCAGACATAAGAATGGCTGGAGTTGTCCCGATATCGCTCCGTGAAGTGGAAGACTCTACGGCCGTCGTTGACGAGTCCGGTGAACTCGGATGAATCTTATTTGACATAACGTGAATTATCGACTGAAAAATCTGTAGCAGCCATATCCTAATGTCGTGTTCTGGCTATTTACAGATGTCGTGTTTTTGACTGCTGGCATGCTGGACGGCTCGTTGAGCGAGCGCGGAGCCGACCATGCAGCCAGCCGGATTGGTGACAC
>NZ_JAAGPH010000167.1:0-15822 GCF_017104705.1 Burkholderia sp. Se-20373
AACGCGGGCGGGCCGACCAGCGCGGCGGTGGTCGTGAGCGCGGCGGCGGTGCGGGCCATGAGTGACGGGGCGCCGGCGGTTGCGCCGGCCGTGCCGTCGTCGGGCGTGGTCGACGCCTGCAGGCCGAGTTTTTCCCTGACCCAGTCGCGCATCGAACTGCCCAGGCCGCCGATCGTCTCCTTCACCGCGACGAAGCGGCTCTTGATGCCGTCGACGAGCCCCGACACCAGGCTGGCGCCGATCTCCTGGAAGCGCGTGCCGATGTCGCCGAACCAGTCGCCGATGCCGCCGATCGCGGTCTTCACCCACTCGACGGTGGCGTCCCATTTCGCGGTGATCCAGTCGCCGGCCGCGCCGAACGCGTCCTTGATGGTTTCCCACAGCGCGATGAATTTCGGGCCGAGCGTGTCCCAGTGCTGCCAGACGTAGACGGCGGCCGCTGCAATCAGGCCGATCACGAACATCACCGGATTCGCCATCGCCAGCCGGCCGAGCACCATGAATGCCTGCCCGACGAGACCGAACGCGCGGACCATCGACGTCGCGAAGCGGAGCACGTTCACCGACCCGAGCACGTTGCCGAAGACGCTCGCCAGCGTGCCCACGACCGTGAGTACGCCGCCCAGCCCTGCGAAAGCCGTGGCGAGGATGCGGGTGGCCGTGCCGTGTTCGCGCACGAACTTGACGATCTTCCCGAGCACGGAGGCGGTGACGTCCAGCGCCGCGTTGTACATCGGCGTGATCTTCTCGCCGATCTCGAGCTTCAGGTCGCGCAACTGTGCGAGGACGATGAGCTCGCGGCCCGCGGTCGAATCCGCGGCTTTCGCCCGCATGCCGGTGACGCCGTCGGCGGCGGCGCTTTGCCGCTCGGTGTCGTGGACCTGATCGCGCTGGTCGTACATCGTCGTGAGCAGGTTCCCCGCGGCCTTGTCGGGGAACAGTTTCGCCAGCTCGGCCTTGACCTTGTCGGGGCTCGTAATGCCCTTGGCGGCGAGCTTCGGCAGCAGCACCTTTTCGAGCCATTCGAACGGCGACGCCTGCAGCATGTCGCTGCCCGCCAGCGCGCCCGGCTTGAGCCCGGCGATCGCACCGTTCTTCCGGTGCGTGAGCCCTTTCGGATCGACGAGGCCGAGCGCCGCCAGCCGTTGCGCGGCGAGCGCCGTCGACTTGCCCTCGAGCGCGCTGCCGGACAGGGCGGCCAGACCTGCGCCGGCCGACTTGCCGCCCAGCTTCTCGATGAGCGGCTGCATCTGGTAATAGAACGCGTCGGTGCGCAACTTCTTGGCCGCGTTGCCACCCGATTCGGCGAAGTTGTTCCACTCGTCGCCGCTGACCTTGCCGCCGGTCGCGGTCTGCATCTTCTGCACGATGTTCGCTTCGGCGCCGAACGCCGCTTCGGTCTTCGTGCCGCCGCGCAGGTCGATCACCTTCAGCATGCTCATGAACTGGTCGACGTTCTTTTTCGCATCTTCCTTGCCGTACAGCGCCTCGTTCGCGAATTTCATCGAGGACAGCAACGGCAGCGCGACCCGCGCATGCTGTTCGTCGCCGCCGAACTCGGTCAGCGATTCGCGCATCAGCGCCAGGTTGTCGATGGTCGACAGGCCCGGGGCCTGCTGCGCGCGCGCGAACTTCACCGCGTCGGCCGACGCACCCGCCGCACGCATGCGCAGCGTTTCGCTTTCGGCCTGCTTCGCGGCGTCGAGCGGATCGGACAGCATGCCGAGCATGTTCTTGCCGACGCCCTTGACCGTCTCGCCGCGCTTCGCCCACTTCTCGCCGACGCCGCGCAGCGCGTCGATCCTGGCGCGCCGGGCGTCGGCTTGCTGCTGGCGCCGGGTGTCGTACCCGCGCACCCCCGCATCGATCATCGACGCACGCGACGCCATCGTCGCGCGGAGGTTGCGCTCGTCCCGCGACAGGTTGCGCGTGTCGATGCCCGCGCCGGCGAGCTGGGTGCGCATGGCTTGTACGCGACCGGCCTGGTAGTGGTGCGCGGACGCCAGGTTCTCGGCCGCGCGCTGCGCCTTGTTGAAGTCGCTGATCATCTGTTGCGACGGCGAGCGGGTCGCGCGCAGCGACTGGGCGAGCGTGTCGACGCGTGCGCGTGCCGCCGAGAGGTCCGATGCCGTAGTGGCGAGGCCTTTGCGCATCTCACGAAACTCGCCGATGCGCTTCTGCGTCTTCGCCATGTCATCCAGCTCGCGGCGGGTCACCCGCAGCGAATCGGCCAGCCCCTTGTTGCCGGTCAGCATCATTTGCAGGGGCTTCGTCATGTTGTCGACCATGTCGAACATGACGCGCAGTTTCGTGGTGTTGTCCATCGTCGATCGTTTCGCTCATTGGGCGCCGGCGCGTACTCGGGCGCGCTCGCGCCAGTCCATCAGCTCGGCCAGGCTGAAGGCATCCATCACGGGCGGTGTCCAGCCGAACACCGTCGCGATGTCTGCCATCGGGTCTTCTACGCGGTCTGGGAGGCCAGTCGGGATTTCACGGCCTTCGGCATCAAAAAACCGGCGAAGATGCCTCCCAGCTGCACGAGGTCGGCGGGGTCGATGTTGGCGACGTCGGCCTCGGTCAGCATCGGCGAGCTGATGCGCGGCAGCACTTTCGACAGCGCGACGACGTCGAGGCTGACGAGGTCGGACAGCGATACGCCGCGCAGTTCGCCCGATTTCGGCTTGCGCAGCGTGATCGACGTGATCGTCTGGTTGCCGCGCACGAGCGGCGTGTCGAGCGTGTGGGTGGCCGGATCGTCCTGGTCGGCCGCGGCGACGGCGGCGACGGCGGACGCATCGGCCTGCGAGTCGTTCGCGGCCGGGTCGGGTTGCATCGGATTCATGGTGGTCCTGTCGGTGATCAAGCGGGGGAAGGGCGAGGAAGGGCCCGGCCGGCGTAACCGGCCGGGCGGCGGATTACAGGCCGATCGCGTTGCGCAGCGCCGCGAACAGGTCGTTGCCGTTGACCTTCTCGATCATGTTGACGAAGTCGATCTCGATCACGTCCTGGCCGTTCACGGACAGCTTGTAGTAGCTGGCGACGGTCGTGACCTTGAACGCGGTGTCTTCCTTCGACTTCGCGGTGCCCGGGTCGATTTCGCTGTGGCGGCCGCGGATGACGATCTCGATCGCGTCGACGTTGGTCGAATCCTCGGACTGGTAGCCGCCGGCGAAGCGCAGCAGCACGCCGTCGTGCTTCGTGATCGCGTATTGGCCGAGCACGGAGCGCATGAAGCCGCCGCAGGTCCATTCGAGCTGGATCCCTTCCTGCCCGAAGTCGACCTTGATCGGGCCGCTCATGCCGCCGCCCTGGTAGTCCTCCATCTTGCGCGTGAGCTTCGGCAGCGTGACTTCGACAACCTGGCCGACGAAGTTCTCGCCGTTCTGGAACAGGTTGAATCCCTTGAGTTTGCGAGGCATACCCATCGTGTTTGACTCCTGGTGAGGCCGGTCGTTACGCGCTGACGCGCGCGGCGAAATCGGCGAGGTAACGGTCGGTGATGCGCTGGCGCAGCATCAGGTTTTCGAGCGGCGGAACCGGCGTGTATTCGTAGTCGAGATACGCCTTGCCGGACTTCAGCACGTCGGTCGTGTTCGGCTCCGGGTCGTACCAGGCCGAGCCGCCGATCAGGTAGCCCTGCGAGATCCATTCGCGGAACTTGGCGTTGATCGTTTCGATGATGTCGCGCGGCAGCGACGGGTTGAGCGGGCCGTCGATGATGGCCATCTGCGCTTCGGCGATCGAATCGGCGATGACCTGCGCGGTGCGCGTGTAGTTCTCGAACGCGAACAGCGGATCGTCCGAACACGTGCGCGAACCCCAGAAGCGGAAGCCGTTGCGGTTCACGAGCGTCGTCACGTCCTGCTCGTTGAGGAAGCCCGCGTCCGTCGCCGGATCCTGCAGATCCCACGACACGTCGGCGCTGATGCCGGTGACGCCGTTCACGCCGACGTTCGACAGCGTCTTGTGCCAGCCCGTGTCGTTGTCGATCTTCGCGCGCAGGCCGGCCGCATACGCGGTGGCCGGCACGACGACCGTCTTGTTGGTCGTGTCGTCCCACGCGAGGAAGTCCGGCCAGACGACCATCAGTTCGCGCTGGCTGAACTGCTTGCGATACGTGACGGCTTCTTCCTTCGTCTTGCAGCCGTTGGCCGAGACATACGCGAACGCGCGCAGCGACTGCGCGATCGACGCGAGCGCCGCGGCGACGGGTTGCGTGTCGAGGCCCGGCGTCGCGAGGATGCGCGGCTTCACGCCGAAGCGCGCCTGCGCGCCGAGCAGCGCCTTCATGCCGGTGTACTTGCCGTCGGCGGTGACGGTGCCGATCACGTTGGTCGCCGTCTCGGCGGCGTCCTTGCCTTCCGCGACGCGCACGACGATCGTGACGGGCTTGGTCTGCCGGCCGATCGCATCGAGCGTGCGGCGCAGCGTGCCTTGGGTGCCGGCCTTGCCGAGCGCGGCGACGACGTTGGTCAGCAGGACGGGCGTGTCGAGCGGGAAGGCGGTGGCATCGGCGTCGGACGCGGTGCAGACGATACCGACGACGGCCGTCGACACGGTGCGGATCGGGCGCGAGCCCTCGTTGATTTCGATGACGCGTACGCCGTGGTGATAATCCTGCGGCATGGTGTGTGGCTCCTGTGTGTGCAGATCAGATGAAAGAGAACGGGAGAAATCCCGTGCGGATCAGGCCGCGGGGTCCGCGACCGGAGCTGCAGGTGCGCTGGGTTCGTCGGGCTTCGGCTCGGGCTTCGGTGTCGGTTGAGGCTCCGGCTCCGGCTTGGAAGGCGGCGGCGGTACGTACGGCGCCGGCGTAGTCGGCCACGTCACCGCATCGGGGAACGTGTCGGCCTGGACGACCGAAACGAGTGCCATCTGGTAGGCCGACCAGGCCTTGAAGTAATAGATGCCTTCGTCGTCGAGCAGACCCGCGGCGTAGGCATCGGCCTTGCCGGCGTTCGCCTTGCGCGCGGCTTCGAGTCGTCGCTCGAACTCGGCCATCGCGGCGTCGCGTTTTTCGCGCTCGAGCAGCGCAGCCGGAACGGCCCACGCGCCGTTGATCCACGCATGGCGCGGCGACGGTTGCGGTTCGGTCGTGAGGCCGAGTTCGTCGGGCGTCTTGCCGGCAGTCGCGATTTCGACCGGTTCGCCCGTGTCGGTGCGATAGCAGAGGCGGCCGCGGAAGTCCGGCAGCAGCGTCCACGCGTTGTCGCGATAGAACGGCCAGGTCGTCGGCGTGCGCGCCGGCGGCTCGTCGAACGTCGCCCATGACGGCACGAGCCAGCGTTCGGGGTTGCGCGGATCGGCGTCGGGCTGGCCGCTGCTCAGGTATTCGCCGGTCGACTGGTGGTAGTGGTGGATCAGCATGTTTCGGGGTCCAGGTTAATAAGCGCGGATCAACGCGAGCAGCGCGACGTTGCGCGAACGCGATTCGTTGGCGCCGTCGAGGTTGACGGTGATGGCGTGGCTGTGACTGCCTGCGGCACCGATACCGACGTTGTGACCGTGCGTGCCGGCGCCTTCGGTGTTGAATTCGTGGTTGTGACCGCCGGCGCCGGACGTGAATGCCCACGGGTTGTCGTTGTCGACGCCGCCGTTCGAGCCCTGGTGAGCGCCGGAATGCGTACCGAACGGAGCGACACCCACTTCCGTGTAGGGTGCGACGTGCTGGTGATCGCCTACGCTGCCGGTCCAGCCATGGTGGCCGTGCCAGCCCTGCGAGTCGGTCCATGCGGAGTGCGCGTGGTCGCCCACTGCAGCCGCGCTCGCGATGTGGCCGTGCGAGCGGTTCGCGCTGTCCTGCCACGAGCCGAGGATGCGGTTTGTGTCGACACCGCGGGCGTCGTCCCAACACCGGATGAATTCGCCGCGCAGCTCCGGCAGGCGGAACGTCGTCGAGCCGTCGCCGGACGAGAAGTTGGCCCAGAGGCCCTTTGGCCATTCGTCGTCCGTCACCAGCGCACCGCTGGCCTGCGCGTAGGCCCACAGCGCGGGGTAATCGGCGCGCTTGACGAGCGCACCATTCGCCTTCAGGAACCCGGCGCGCACCGACGTGCGCGGCTCGAAGATGATCTGTCCCACAGACGTCGTCGACAGCGCGGCCAGCACCCATTCGGTCGTGGCGAGCGCCTTCGAACGATCGCCCGGTGCAGGTGTCGGGCCCTGCACGGGGGTCTGGAAGACGGTACCGCCCGGCGTGAACGAAACCTGCGGGATCGAGTTGCACGTCACGCCGAACGAGCCGTCGTTGATGTGGTACAGGCCGGTGTCCGGCGCGCCGTCGTTGATGAACGTGAGCGATGGTGCCTGCGCACTGCCTTCCGACAGGAAAATCCGCTTGCCCGGATCGAACCAGAGATCGCCCGCCATCGAGCCGCCCTTCGTGCGGTCGAGCGGTGTGAGGTTGCCGGCGTGCCACGCGGGTTTGCCGTCGATGCGGAAAGTGTGGTCTTGCGTGTGAAACGCGAACGAGCCGTTGTCCGCTCCCCACCAGCCAACCGCCTTGTCATTGCCAAAGAGGTAGCCATCGATGGGGCCGAGACGCAGGCGCCCTTCGTCCGGGGAGTTGCCGACCTTCAGCTCGCCGCGAATGGTGGTGTTTCCGCCGATCAAGGTGCCCGCGCCCTGGTCGTCGATCGTGACGCGACCCGTCGCGAGGTTCAGCGTGAAGGGCCGGTAGTCGTTGAACGTGCCGTCCTGATCACCTTTCTTCGTCGACAGCAGATAGACGTTCACGCCGTCGTTGCGCCAGAAGACACCGTAATCACCGTAGACCGCCCGGAAGTGCGCACCACCCGCATCCAGATCGCGCGAGGTCAACCCGCCCTTGAAAGTGGCGTTTCCTCCGACCTGGAACACGTTCCGGCCGTCGTCGCCCACCTCGCCAACGACCAGGCGCTTGGTCACGCTCACGGTTCCCGTGTCGCGTCGAATGAACAGGCGGCGCGTTTGGTTGCCACTGTCGTCAAACGAATTGATGCCGAAGTGGGAACCAGCATTGCCGGCGCCCTCCGCCGAATCTTCCTTGTATACCGTCCAGCGTACTTTTGACGAGTCCGTATTGGTGAAGAACAGGGTCGCGTAGCCCGTGCCAGAACCCGCTGCCTGAATCGATGATGCCGTGGAGTAGAACGTTCCAGACGCCTTGGCGTTGCCTGCGACCTGTAGCGTCGTGTTGCCGTCGTCCACGCTGCCATTGCCCACGATCACCCGGCCACCGTACGCGACGCGCACCGCACGCGCCTGGTTCGCGTCGGTCTCTGCGTCGTTGCCGGTCTTGTTGACCCACAGATCGACGTACTCGCGTCCCCACGCGCCATTGTCGAAGCCCGCCCGCACCGTCGCGATCAGGCGTGTCCCGGTATCGGCGATATTGCCGCCGAACGTGCCATGCAGGCGCACGCGGCTTTCCCGCCCGTTCTTGCCGGTCGGCGGACGCACCGTGACATGCGCGGTATCCGGACCCGCATCGAATTCAGTCACGACCGGCCCGGTGAACTTCGCCCCGGTCAACGCCGCATATCGCGACGCCGCGGTTTTCGGCGTCACGGCGCGCGCATCGTCCGCGCCGGCGTTCACTTCCGCCTGCGTCGCCAGCTCGACCACGCCTTGCCGCTCGGTCGTCGCCGGCGGATTCAGGAACGACGCATCGCCGAACACGAGTTTCGTCGCGTCGATCGTCGCGAACTGCAGGTCGGACGACAGCAGCAGCATCGCGGCCGGCGACTTCTCCATGATCGGCGTCGCCTGGCCATAGCTGGCCAGCAGCACGCCGTTCTCGAGATAGAGGCCGAACCCGTACAGCGAGTACTGGTCCGCGGTGTCGTCCTTCAGCGTCGTATGAATCGTGTCCGGCGCGACGTTGGCGCCGCCGAAGGACTTGATCCGCTTCAGCTCGTTCGGCAGCTTCGTGAGCCCCTTGTCGGCGACGAACGGCGCGTTCGCCAGGCCGATTTCCACGACCTGGTGGGCGTTCGTGCCGCCGTTGCCGGCGGCGACGAGCGCGGCACGGCCGGCGTCGGTGATGATGATCTGGGTTGCCATGTGCGATCAGTAGTCGGTGAGGTTCAGGCGGCGATAGGCCGCCACGCGCGCGGCGGCGCCGACCGGTTGTCGGCCCCGCATCTCGAAGCCCTGCGTGAACGTGTAGTGCGCCCGTACCGGCTTGGTCCGGTCGATTTCCGCGATGATGTCGGCGACGTATTCGGCGGTCGGCGGCTGGCCTTCCTGGCCGCTGACCGTCATCACGAGGTCGAACGTGCCGGGTTGGCCCGGCGGCCGCTGCTCGAACCATTCACGCAGGACGATGTTTCCGCCGAAGGCCGCGACGACTTCGCGCACCGCGGCGGCGGTGCCCTTGCGGCGGGCGATCGGAATTGCCTGGCCGACCCGGGCGCGCTTCACGTACTCGGGCCAGTAGTCCTTCCACGCATCGACGCCGAGGTGCCACGCGAGCCACGGCAGCAGGTCGGAGCGGATCGCGTCCGGATTCATCAGCGTCGCGAGCGGCGTCGGCACGTCGTCGATGCGCGCGCTCGTCGCGGCGAGCCGGCGTTCGAGCCGCGTCGCGTTCGGCGGGAGGACGTCATTCATTGCTGTACACCCCGCCGTCGATCAGCTCGATTCCGGTGCAGTACGGCGCCTGCTGCTTCGTCGCCGGCAGGCCGGCGGACGGGCTTTCGAGGATCACCTTCTGCACGCCGGCCGCGCGGGCGGCCGCGTAGATCCCGTCGAGCGTAACCTCCATCCCGAGGCGATGCATGGATTCGGTGTATTTCTTCATCGCGCGGTTGGCTTCCGCGAGCGCCACCGCGCGATCCGGGCCGGCGAAGAACACGAGCCGCGCGCGCACCTGGTAGCGCAGGATTTCCGCGCCGCGCACCGTGACCTTGTCGGTGAGCGGCCGCACGTCGTCGGCCTGCAGCGCGGCCGCCACCGCGGCGATCAGCGCCGGGTCCGCCGTGCCGTCGCCGTCGCGCGCCAGCACCGAGACGAGGACTTCGCACGGGGCCGGGCTGACGGCCGACGCGTCGAGCACACGGCCGTCCGCGTTGCGCGCGTGCGAGACGTACGCGCCTTCGGGGCCGGCGACGGACAGGCTCTGCGGCGCGAGCTGCGTGCGGGCGCGCAGGTCGGTATCGCTTTCCATGACCGCCGCGACGTCGTGTTCCGGATCGGCGGGCGTGATCGTCAGGCGCCGGATGCCGAACAGCGCGGCGAGATGATCGAGGTCCGTGCCGACCGCGTAGGCCAGCATCACGGCGCGCGCGGCGTCGTTCACGCGCTGCCGCAGCACGATCTCGCGGTACGCGTTTTCCTGGAGCAGCTTCACGACCGGCTCCGATTCGAGCGCGAGCGTCGCGGCGATCTCGGCCTGCTCGTCGGCCGGGTAGAGCGACACGAAGCGTGCCTTGCGCGCGGCAAGCAGCGTTTCGTAGTCGATCGTTTCGACGACGTCGGGTGACGGCAACTGCGAGAGGTCGATCGGCGTCACGCTCATGCCGGGCTCCCGTTCATCATCGGCACGCGGGTCGACACGGCCGTGCCGTTCTCGCCGGTCCAGCCTTCGATGTCGAGATAGACCGACCCGGCGGCCGCATTCGCGTCGTCGGCGGCGAGCACGACGCGGGTGAGCGTCAGGCGCGGCTCCCAGCGCATGAGCGCCGTCGCGACGGCGGCGTACAGCCGGGTGCGCACGGTGCCGTTGCCGGGTGCGTCGATCAGGTCGGGCAGCTCGGAGCCGAACGTGCGGCGTTTCACGCACGACGCGAGCGGCGTCGTCACGATCCTGCCGATCGACTGGTAGAAGTGGTCCAGGCCCGAGATCGAGCGGCCGGTGTTCGCGTTCATGCCTTTCATTGCGGTGCGCTCACGAGTTGTCCATCGCCTTGTTCGCGATGCGTGTGATGCGGGAGGCTGATGCCCTGGGATGTCACTTCGCGGGTGAAGGTGGCCGCGCCGTCGATCTGCATCGTGGCGCCGCCGCCGGCGCCGCCGGTGCCGGTCATGCCCGATTCGAATGCGAACGGGCCCTTGACCGTCATCGCGCCGGTGCAGGTCGTCTGCGGCGCGTCGAACGTGATGCGCTCGGCCTTCACCGTGGCGTCGCGGGTCTGCACGACGACCGATCCCGGCGCGACGATGCGCACGGTCGCGCCGGCGGGCAGCTCGGCCGTGAGCGCATGCGCGGCGTGGTCGTACGTGATGCTCGCGCCGTCGGGGTAGACGCGTGCGTGGGTGTCCGGGCTCGATGCAGGGGCCGGCGCGGCGTTCGAATACACGCCGCGCAGCGCGACGCCCTGCGCCGGATCGCCCATTGGGCAGAGCAGCACGACCTGTTCGCCCGGCGTCGGCGGCAACCAGTCGCGCGTGCCCCCGGCGGTGCCGGCGACCCACGGAATCCAGTTGGTCTGCAGGCCGCTGCCGTCGGCGTCGGCGTCGCCGACCGAGACGCGGCACAACGCGGCCGCATGGTCGACCGCGAGGATCGTTCCCTTGCGCACCGCGTTGCGTGCCTGCCGTTGAATTTCATTTGCGTCCATGCAGCCATGGTGACGGCCGGGCAGCCACGGCGCGAGCGATGGCCTGTGTCGTCGCGACGAGGACAGCGCGCACCGGATGCCGGCACGAACGCGCGCGTCGAGAATCGCATCACCGGTTGGAATGAGGATGGCGTCGTGCGCCCCGGCGATGGGGGGCGAGGCTGGGATGCGTGAGCGGAGCGACGTCGCCGCGGCGGCTGGGTGGAGGTGCGACGGGTTGCGTGGCGCCGAAATGCAGAGGGGTGTTGTGCCGCGGGCCACGAGGATGGGGCGCGCGTGGAGGTGTTGCCACGAGCGACGACGTCGACGCGGCGCGCGTTGCCGCTGGCGGTCGATTCGAGGGCGATGCACGAGCAGGCGATCGGCGTTGCGATCGCGACAGGCGAGTTCGCCACGGCGGGCGAAACGACGAGGGCGAGACGAGATGTCCAGCAGCGACGCGCAGCCGTTGCGGCGGCGAATGAACGCGGCGGAACGCTGCGCACGCGCGGTGCAGGGTGTTCGCTCGACCGCACGTGGTGCCGATGCCGTATGCCGGAAGACGGGCCGCCGCCAGCTGGGCTTACCTGATGAGTGAGTGCAGCAGAACACCGTGCACGCACGGTGCACGGCGTTGGTTCGATAGCACGCGGCTCCGATGCCGCGTGCGGGAAGACTGGCCGCCGCCCGCCAGGCTTACCTGATCTGCGGCAGCGCGACCCAGGTGAGCGTGTTGGCCGGATCGACCCGCGTGTCGTCGACGTGGGTGATCACGTGCCGGCCGTCCGGCCCGGTTGCGACGTTGACGCTTTCGGTCAGTGCCAGCCGGATCGACAGGTCGACTGTCGCCGGGTCGCGAACGCCGACCTCGAAGGTGATGCCGCTCGTGCGCGCGGCAGGATTCGTCACGAGATCCGGCTGGTTCTGGCGGATCCATTCGACGACTGCGACGAACACCGGATCCGTGTCGCCGGAGAAATTCGTCGCGAGCACGTGGGCCGTGTACCGGTATTCGAACGACGGCGTCAGCGTGCCGGTGGTCGCAATCGATCCTTGCTCGACGAGCACGGTCAGCGCGCCCGGTTCGGTCCCGAGTGACGGGATGGCGGCGACGAGCGCCCGCCGCAGGCTGTCTGGCTTAATCATGCGGATGGGCTCCGTGGCGGGTTGCGGGCGTGCCGGCCTGGCAGGCCGCGATCATGTCGACTTGCGCCGCGCAGGTCGCCCAGGCCGCCTTCGCGAGCGTGAGCGCGGCATCGAGCTCACCGTTGGTGCGGGGCGCGAGCATCGGCAGCGTGCAGGGGCTCACCGTCTGGCACGTATTCGACGTAAGCGTCGGCGCCGGTGAGAGCGGGATTGGCTTGCAGGCGGACAACGTCGTTAGGCAGACGAGTGCCAGCCCAGGCGCGAAGCGCGGCGTTTTCATCGGTCAATCTCCGGTTTTCAAGTCGGGTGGCGTCGAGCTTCGATGCGATCGCGGCCTGCGAACGGTCGAGCCGGGCCTGCTGTCGGGCGCGCTCGGCGGTGTCCTGCCGCATGCGCGCGATGACGTCGTCGCGCCCAGCGAGCGCCTGTCGTGCATCGACGAGTTGCTGCCGCGTGGCGCCCAGGTCGGCGCGCAGCGCATGCACGACCAGCGCCGCGGCGGCGCACGCGGCAAGCGCGGCGACGCAGGCGGCGAATTTCGCGGCGAGCCCGTTCATGCGGCGGACGGGGCGCCGGCCGATGCGGATCCGCCCGGCGTCGACGCGTAGCGGTCATAGGCCCGCGCGAGCTTCACGTCGTAGAGGTTCGCCGCGTAGTCGGGGCCGTTGTACGCGCGTGCGAATGCGGCCCACTGGCGGGCGGCGAGCGCGCGGCGCAGCGCGTCGTCGGCCGCGATGTAGCGGACGAAGGCGTCGAGATGCTGGGCTTCGCCGCTTTCCATGCACGCGACGAATTCGTCGATGCCGGCATAGCCGAGGCGCGCCCAGTGATAGCCCATCACCTGGAACGCGCCCCAGCTCGCGGACTCCCACGCGGCGCCGGCATCGATCGACTCGGCCGTCGCGAGGCGCGTGTATTCCGCGGCGCCGCCGCGATAGCCGCCGCGCGTGCGCGACACGATGTCCGGCTGCCGCGCCGCGAACGGTGCCGGATCGATGCCGCGTGCCTGCAGCCGTTTCCAGAACACGTGGCGTTCGAACAGGATCACGGGCCGGCCGTCGGGCAAGAACCCGGCGCCGCGCGACTCGACTTTGTTGACCGCGCGAATGCACGCGAGCGGCACGTCGAGCGTGCGTGCGGCGCGTTCGAGATCGGCGAGCGCGAGGTGGGTCGGATCGCGCCGGCCGGTGGCCAGCGCGGCGCAGGTCTTCGGGCCGGCGATGCCGTCGTCGACGAGGCCGGTGTTTCGTTGCAGCGCGATCACGGCGGCTTCGGTCGCCGCGTCGTAGAGGTGCGTGACCTGCACCGGATAGCCGGCGCGGATCAGCCGGCGTTGCAGCAGGCCGACGTCATCGCCGTGGTCGCCGAGGCGGCGGGTCTTCATGATTCATTCACTCCTGAGCAGGCGGGCGACGTTGCCGCGCGTGCCGCAGACGGACATCGCCAGCAGCACGGCGGTAGCCGCTTCGAAGAAGCCGACGGAGCCGGCATGCAGCAGCAATTCGATCGATGCGCCGCCGGCGACCGCCACGACGATCCACGCGAACCACGACGCGCGATGCCGGTGCCGCGCGCCGTTGCGCCGGTAGGTGAGCACGCGCACGAGCACGGCGACGTGGGCGCAGAGCGCGATCAGCACGAGCGGGAGCGGCATGTCATCCCCCCTTGCGGAACAGCGCGAGCAGGTCCAGCGTCTTGACCCGTTCGATGAGTTGCAGCGTGACGGCGATGACGAGCGCGGCCGCGAAGAACGCGGCGACGCCCGTCGAGTGGATCGGCGTGGCGCCGACGATTTCCGGCGCGGCGAGATACCCCATCACGAGCGAGATCAGCAGGTACGCGGCGCGCCGTGCGACGCCGATGTCCTTCGACGTGACGACCACGAGCGCGGCGCCCGTGAACGCGCCGATCAGCGCGTTGCCGTCGATGCCGGGCGCGAGCCCGGCGACGCCGATCGCGGCGGACAGCATCGCGGCGGTGGTGAGGTTCGGTTCGGCCATGCAGGCGATTCCAGGGTCAGTCAAACAGTTGCAGCAACGGCCGTGCGCGCGTGGCGGTGTCGAGCGGCGGCAAATGGACGGGCGTGCCGGCCGGCAGCACGACGCCGAGGCCGGCGAGCCCGGTGTTGGCTTCGAGCACGGTTTCGACGGTGCCGTCCGTGCGGCCGTAATGGCGCCAGCACAGCGCGTCGACGGTGTCGCCCTGCAGGGTGCGCACGATCATGGCCGGCACTCCCGATGCGGGAACGCAACACAGTCGCCGGCCGGCGCGTGGTGGAGGCTTGTCGATGTCGTGCTGCTTGCCATGGCGAGGTCCCGGGCAGTGAGGCAGTGGAGAGGGTTCCCATGGTCGAGCTTCGCCGGGCGGCGTTCAACGACACGCATGCGTGGCCTGTGCGGAGACGCAGCGCGGCGCGTGTCGCGACGGGCAGCGGGCCTTACGCTTTCCGTGCGGGTGCTCGATCGGCGCTTGATGGGCAGGTCACGGGCGGGTGCGCCGTGCAGCCGGATTGCAGCTTGCGTGGGCCGGGGCGGCCTTGATTGACCTTGTGCAGCCTTGGTTTCGCGCGGTGCGACGTGTGTCGAGCCCTTGCCGGGCAAGGGCGGGGGGCACGTAGGTAAAACTCCGAAGGCAGGGGTTGCTGGTTCACAGCGTGCGCCTGCCGCCTCGCCGTCATGCGAGAATCCCCCGCAACGACCACTCCAAGCGACGATCGCGGCGGCCGTCCGCGCATCGCGCCGACTCCCGATGGCTGCCATCCTGTCTACCCCGACCGCAGTCGATGCCCGCGCGCTGACCGATGCGCAGCAGGGGCTGCTCACGCGTCTGCACGCCTATTCCCCCGACGATCCGACCGCGCCGCTGCCGTACAGCCGGCGCCTTGCCGAAGCCGAAGGCTGGTCGCATGCGCATGCGCTGGCCGTGATCGACGAATACAAGCGCTTTGCGTTCCTCGCGCAGGCAGCCGGCCATCCGGTCACGCCGTCGGTCGCGGTCGATGCCGCGTGGCATTTCCACCTGCAGTACACGCTCGAATACTGGGACGTCTTCTGCGCCGGCGTGCTGCGCGCGCGGCTGCATCACATGCCCGGCACGGGCGCGCTGGACGAAGCCGCCGTGTACGCGCAGCGCTATCGCGACACGCTCGACAGCTACCGCAGGCTGTTCGGCTGCGAGCCGCCCGAAGCGATCTGGCCGCGCCCCGTCGCCGAGGCCGCGCCCGCCGACGCCCCGGTGCAGCGCGCAGCACCGAGCGACGGCCCGTCGAGCGAGCCGGCCGCGCGCCCGCAACGCTGGCGGCGCTTCGCGAAGCTCGCGTGGCCGACGGCGGCGATCAGCGTCGCGGCGACCTGCGCGAGCGCGAGCGATTTCAATGTGCTGGACTTCTCGGGGCCGGACTTTCTCGGGTTGTTCTACGTGCCGCTCTGCGTCGCCGCGCTGCTGCTGATCGCCGGCCTGCAGTGGATCGAATACCGCCACCGGGTGTGGGGAACGCGCGCCCCCGAATCGTCGCCCGACCTGAGTGCGGAGGAGGCGGCGTATCTCGCGGGCGGCGGTGCGCGGATGGCGCAGGTCGTGATGCTGTCGCTCGCGCATGCCGGTGCGATCGAGCTGCGGATGAGCAAGGGCCACGGCGCGCGGGTGCGGATCGACGATCCGCGACACGCAGGCGCTTATGGCGCCGACTGGGAATGGCTGAGGCAGCAGCCCGGCGGCGAGACGAGCTGCCACGCATTTCGTCAGCGTCTCGCGTGGCGCGAAGCCGACTGCGCCGCGGCGTTGCAGCGCAAAGGCTGGCTCTGGGCGCCGGGCGAGATGCGGGCGACGCGGATGGCCGCGCGCGGGATCCTGCTGCTCGTGTTCGGCGCGGGCGCGGCGAAGCTCGCGGTCGGCCTGAGCCGCGGCCGGCCCGTGCTGCTGCTGATGATTGTCATGGCGGCGTTCATGGTCGCGTACCACTTCATGGTCGAACGCCTGCCCGGCTTCGGGCGCGGCGGCATGACGCGCGGCGGCGAGGCGGCGCTCGACGCGCAACGCGATCGGCGCGTCGTCCGACGCGTAGTGCGTGCCGGCCGGGTGATATTCGGCGTAGGTCGGCTCCGCGTCGCCGGGCGGCGCGAGCGTGGCGACTTCGGTCAGTTGCGCGTCCTGCAGC
>NZ_JAAGPH010000168.1:0-15674 GCF_017104705.1 Burkholderia sp. Se-20373
TGCCGCCGCCCGCCAGCATCGCGTCGAGCGTGCCTTCGCCGCCGTCGGCCATCGGGCAGCAGCGCACGACGGCGTCGGGCCGGGCGCGGCGGATGCCGGTGGCGATCGCGTCCGCGACCTGCTCGGCGGAAAGCGAGCCTTTGAACGAATCGGGCGCGATGACGACGACAGGCGCGGACGGGTGTTGCGGCATGGTGTCTCCGGAAGGCGTGATTGGTGTGAAGAATATCGGGGCCGCGACGGTGGCGACTCCTCAATCGGAGCTTACAGGATGGCGGGCCCGGGTTGGATATGGCGTTCGGCATAGCGGCGATCCGCTTGCATTGCCGTGCAAAGGGCGGTTGACGCGGCGCGGACGCATGCGCGTCGCGCCGATCTGGCGGTGTGATGAAAATTGTTTGCTAGAATAGTCGATTCTTCCGGCCAAAGCCGTGCTCCGAGCCGCTTGCGCTAGCCATCCGGCGCGTGCAGGGATGGCGTGGCGCTCCGGCGCGGCGAGTGGATGTGACACACATCACGCCGCAGGCAGGCACGGCAAGGAAAACCCGATTCGCTCGAATAATTTTAGGACGATTGAAGCCATGGCTAACGTTGTTGAGAACCTCGGCAAGCTTGAACGCCGCGTGACGATTTCCCTGCCGAAAGACACCGTGCAGAAGGAAATCGACGCCCGTATCCAGAAACTCGCGAAGACCGTGCGCATGCCGGGTTTCCGCCCGGGCAAGGTGCCGGTGAGGATGGTCGCGCAACAGTACGCGGGTCAGGTCGAGGCGGAAGTGCTGAGCGACAAGATCGGCCAGGAATTCTTCACGATCAGCCGCGCGGAAAACCTGCGCGTCGCTGGCCAGCCGAGCTTCGAGCCGAAGCAGGAGCAGGCTGAAGGTGCATACGCGTTCGACGCGACGTTCGAGGTCTACCCGGAAGTCAAGATCGGCGATCTGGCGACGGCTGAAGTCGAGCGCTCGACGACGTCGATCGGCGACGCCGAAATCGACCGCACGCTGGACATCCTGCGCAAGCAGCGCGTGCACTTCCACGCACGTGGCGAAGCCGGCGAGCACGGCGACGGCGGCGCGGACACCGCAGCGAAGAACGGCGACCGCGTGACGGTCGACTTCGTCGGCAAGATCGACGACGTCGCGTTCCAGGGCGGCACGGCTGAAGATTTCCCGTTCGTGCTCGGCGAAGGCCGCATGCTGCCGGAATTCGAAACCGCGGCGCTGGGCCTGAAGGTCGGCGAATCGCGCACGTTCGACCTGGCGTTCCCGGAGGACTACCACGGCAAGGACGTCGCGGGCAAGACGGCGCAATTCACGGTCACGATGAAGAAGATCGAGTGGCCGCACCTGCCGGAAATCGACGCTGAATTCGCGAAGTCGCTCGGCATCGAAGACGGCGATCTCACGAAGATGCGCGCCGAGATCAAGGAAAACCTCGAGCGCGAAGCGAAGCGCCGCACGCAGTCGATCGTCAAGAACCAGGTGATGGACGCGCTGCTGAAGATTTCCGAACTCGACGTGCCGAAGGCGCTGATCGAGCAGGATCAGCAACGCCTCGTCGAAATGGCTCGCCAGGATCTGGCGCAGCGCGGCGTGCCGAACGCGAAGGACGCACCGATCCCGGCCGAGATGTTCACCGAGCAGGCGGAACGCCGCGTGAAGCTGGGCCTCGTGCTGGCCGAGCTCGTGAAGTCGAACGGCCTCGAAGCGAAGCCGGAACAGATCCGCGCGGAAGTCGACGAGTTCGCGAAGAGCTACGAAGACCCGAAGGAAGTGGTCCGCTGGTATTATTCGAACCAGCAGCGCCTCGCCGAGATGGAAGCGTTCGTCGTTGAAAGCAACGTCGTCGATTTCGTGCTGGGCAAGGCGAAGGTGACGGACAAGGAAGTGAGCTTCGAAGCACTCGCGAGCGCATCGGCGCAAGCGTAAGTGTTGCTCTAGCGGCGTGCCGGCTGTCGGAGCGACGGCCCGCACGCCGTTTTTACGTCAAGCGCACGGTTGCCATTAATATGGCGATTGAGCGGGCGGCTTCCTTCCGTTCAATTTTCCATTCGAACAAGGTTCATTGAATGATCACTCGCGCTGAATTGCTGGACATGCTTGCTTCGAACGCGCCGCAGGGTTTCGAGGCGCAAGCGCTGGGGCTGGTGCCGATCGTCGTCGAAACGAGCGGCCGCGGCGAGCGTTCGTACGATATCTACTCGCGTCTCCTGAAGGAGCGCCTGGTGTTCATGGTCGGCGAAGTGAACGACCAGACCGCCAACCTCGTGGTCGCGCAGCTGCTGTTCCTCGAGAGCGAGAATCCCGACAAGGACATCAGCCTGTACATCAACAGCCCGGGCGGGTCGGTGTCGGCCGGCATGGCGATCTACGACACGATGCAGTTCATCAAGCCGGACGTGTCGACGCTGTGCATGGGCCTCGCGGCCAGCATGGGTGCGTTCCTGCTCGCGTCGGGTGCGAAGGGCAAGCGTTTCGCGCTGCCGAACTCGCGCGTGATGATTCACCAGCCGCTCGGCGGCGCACGCGGCCAGGCATCCGACATCGAGATCCAGGCACGCGAAATCCTCTACCTGAAGGAGCGGCTGAACCAGTTGCTCGCGCAGCACACGGGCCAGGACGTCGAGCGCATCGCGCGCGACACCGACCGTGATAACTTCATGTCGAGCGAGGACGCGAAGGCGTACGGGCTGATCGATCAGGTGCTGTTGAAGCGCCCGTGAGCTTAAACGGGGTGCCGCCCCGATTCGGGCGGCGCCCTCAAACGTCCCGAGTGCCCTGAGCATCTGCGGCAAGCGCATCCAGCCGGCTCCGGTCGCGCCCTAGGCGCGGCGTCCGGAGCAATCGGCGTATCATGTCATTTACCTGTCCGGAGGCTCTACATTCATGGCGGACAAAAAAGGTTCGAACAGCGAGAAGCTGTTGTATTGCTCGTTTTGCGGGAAAAGCCAGCATGAGGTGAAAAAACTCATCGCGGGCCCGTCGGTGTTCATCTGCGATGAATGTATCGACCTCTGCAACGAAATCATTCGCGACGAGGCGGCTGCCGCCGGCGTCGAGGCCAGCCTGTCCCGGTCGGATCTCCCGAGCCCGCAGGAAATTCGCGACATCCTCGATCAGTACGTGATCGGCCAGGAGCGTGCGAAGAAGATCCTCGCGGTGGCCGTGTACAACCACTACAAGCGCCTGAAGCATCTCGACAAGAAGGACGACGTCGAGTTGTCGAAGAGCAACATCCTGCTGATCGGCCCGACGGGCTCCGGCAAGACGCTGCTCGCGCAGACGCTCGCGCGGTTGCTCAACGTGCCGTTCGTGATCGCCGATGCGACGACGCTGACCGAAGCCGGCTACGTCGGCGAGGACGTCGAGAACATCATCCAGAAGCTGTTGCAGAACTGCAACTACGAGGTCGACAAGGCCCAGCGCGGGATCGTCTACATCGACGAAATCGACAAGATCAGCCGCAAGTCGGACAACCCGTCGATCACGCGCGACGTGTCGGGCGAGGGTGTCCAGCAGGCGCTGCTGAAGCTCGTCGAGGGCACGATGGCGTCGGTGCCGCCGCAGGGCGGCCGCAAGCACCCGAACCAGGATTTCATCCAGGTCGACACGACCAACATCCTGTTCATCTGCGGCGGTGCGTTCGACGGCCTCGAAAAGGTGATCACCGACCGTACCGAGAAAACCGGCATCGGCTTCGGCGCGACGGTCAAGAGCAAGCAGGAACGCGACGCGGGCGAAGTGCTGCGCGAAACGGAACCGGAAGACCTGATCAAATTCGGTCTGATCCCCGAATTGATCGGCCGCCTGCCGGTGGTCGCGACGCTCGGCAAGCTCGATGAAGCCGCGCTGATGAAGATCCTGGTCGAGCCGAAGAACGCGCTCGTCAAGCAGTATCACAAGCTGTTCGCGATGGAGCGCGTCGAGTTGGAGATCCGGCCGGGCGCACTGCAGGCAGTCGCCCGCAAGGCGATCCGCCGCAAGACCGGCGCGCGCGGTTTGCGTTCGATCATCGAACAGGCGTTGCTCGACGTGATGTACGAGCTGCCGACGATGAAAGGGGTCAGCAAGGTCATCATCGACGAGAACGTCATCGATGGCGACGGCAAGCCTTTGCTGATCTACGAGGACACGCCGAAGGTGGCGGGTTCGAACTGACCGGCTTGCCGACGATGTTCTGCGAAAAAGGCCGTTCATGAGACCGTGGGCGGCTTTTTTTCGTTTATCTTGTGGGTAACTCTGACTCGACACGCGGTGGTTACTTTCTTACCGAATATTTCCCGCACTTGAAGGCTTGCAATTCGTTGTGGCGGCCTCAATTACCGAACAATTGATTCCACTCATGGGGAAATGAAATGTCAGGCACCCAACTTCTCCCGCCGGAACGCATCACGCTCCCGCTGCTGCCGCTGCGGGATGTCGTCGTTTTCCCGCACATGGTGATTCCGCTCTTCGTGGGCCGGCCGAAATCGATCAAGGCCCTCGAAGCAGCGATGGAAGGCGGCAAGCACATCATGCTCGTCGCCCAGAAAACCGCGGCCAAGGACGAACCGACCGAAAAGGACATGTACGAGGTCGGTTGTATCGCCAACATCCTGCAGATGCTGAAGCTGCCGGACGGCACCGTGAAGGTGCTCGTCGAGGGCCTGCAGCGCGCGAAGGCGTTGTCGATCGAAGAGCAGGAAACGCAATTCTCCTGCGAAGTGATGCCGCTAGAGCCCGATCACGCCGACAGCGCTGAAACGGAAGCGCTGCGCCGCGCGATCGTGTCGCAGTTCGACCAGTACGTGAAGCTGAACAAGAAGATCCCGCCGGAGATTCTCACGTCGCTGTCGGGCATCGACGAAGCGGGCCGCCTCGCCGACATGATCGCCGAGCGCCTGCCGCTGAAGCTTGACCAGAAGCAGCACATCCTCGAGATGTTCCCGGTCATCGAGCGCCTCGAGCACCTGCTCGCGCAGCTCGAAGCCGAGATCGACATCCTGCAGGTGGAAAAGCGCATCCGCGGGCGCGTGAAGCGCCAGATGGAAAAGAGCCAGCGCGAGTACTACCTGAACGAACAGGTCAAGGCGATCCAGAAGGAACTGGGCGAAGGCGAAGAGGGTGCCGATCTCGAGGAACTCGAGAAGCGCATCAACGCCGCGCGCATGCCGAAGGAAGCGAAGAAGAAGGCCGACGCCGAGCTGAAGAAGCTGAAGCTGATGTCGCCGATGTCGGCGGAAGCCACCGTCGTGCGCAACTACATCGACACGCTGATCGGCCTGCCGTGGCGCAAGAAGAGCAAGGTCAACAACGACCTGTCGAACGCCGAGCAGGTGCTCGACGAGGATCACTTCGGCCTCGAGAAGGTGAAGGAACGCATCCTCGAGTATCTCGCGGTCCAACAGCGCGTCGACAAGGTGAAGGCGCCGATCCTGTGCCTCGTCGGGCCCCCGGGCGTCGGCAAGACCTCGCTCGGCCAGTCGATCGCCCGCGCGACGAACCGCAAGTTCGTCCGGATGGCGCTCGGCGGCGTGCGTGACGAAGCCGAGATCCGTGGCCACCGCCGTACGTACATCGGTTCGATGCCGGGCAAGATCCTGCAGAGCCTCACGAAGGTCGGCGTGCGCAATCCGCTCTTCCTGCTCGACGAAGTCGACAAGATGGGCATGGATTTCCGCGGCGATCCGTCGTCGGCGCTGCTCGAAGTGCTCGATCCGGAACAGAACCACACGTTCGCCGACCACTACATCGAAGTCGACTTCGACCTGTCGGACGTGATGTTCGTCGCGACGTCGAACTCGCTGAACATCCCGCCGCCGCTGCTCGACCGGATGGAAGTGATCCGTCTGTCGGGTTACACGGAAGACGAGAAGGTCAGCATCGCCCAGCGTTACCTGCTGCCGAAGCAGAAGAAGAACAACGGGCTGAAGGAAGGCGAGATCGAGGTCACCGAGCAGGCGATCCGCGACATCATCCGCTACTACACGCGTGAAGCCGGTGTGCGTTCGCTCGAGCGGGAAGTGTCGAAGATCTGCCGCAAGGTTGTGAAGATGCTGCTGCTGAAGAAGGCATCGGGTGCGATCAAGGTCGACGGCGAAAACCTCGATACGTTCCTCGGCGTACGCAAGTACGACTTCGGCCTCGCGGCGAAGGAAAACCAGGTCGGTCAGGTGACGGGCCTCGCGTGGACGGAAGTCGGTGGCGATCTGCTGACGATCGAAGCCGCGGTGATGCCGGGCAAGGGCAACGTGATCCGTACGGGTTCGCTCGGCGACGTGATGAAGGAGTCGGTCGAGGCGGCACGTTCGGTCGTGCGCTCGCGCTCGCGTCGTCTCGGCATCAAGGACGAAGCGTTCGAGAAGCAGGACATCCACATCCACGTGCCGGAAGGCGCGACGCCGAAGGACGGTCCGTCCGCAGGTGGTGCGATGACGACCGCGCTGGTGTCGGTGCTGACGGGTATCCCCGTGCGTGCCGATGTCGCGATGACGGGCGAAATCACGCTGCGTGGTGAAGTCCTGCCGATCGGTGGTCTGAAGGAGAAGCTGCTCGCCGCGCATCGCGGTGGCATCAAGCTCGTGTTGATCCCGGAAGAGAACGTGAAGGATCTCGCCGAGATTCCGGACAACGTGAAGAACGCGATCGAGATCGTGCCGGTCCGCTGGATCGACAAGGTGCTGGAACTCGCGCTCGAGCGTTCGCCGACCCCGCTGCCGCCGGAAGAAGAGGCGAAGGCGGCGGCACCGGTCGCCGATGCGGCGAAGGATGCCGGCTCGACGGAATTCGTCAAGCACTAAGCATCGGAACATCGTCGTTCCTGACGGTTGTTCACGAAACCCGCGGCATGGCCGCGGGTTTTTTTATGCGAAGCCGAATCGTGTGCCCGAACGTTTAAAAAATTCGCGTCAGGGCTTTGCAAAATGATCGGGGATGAATTAAACTTGCGGGCTCGCTGGTTGTTGATGCCGAAACGCAGATCGCAGCCAGAACGAATCGGAAACGGGTGCTTAGCTCAGCTGGTAGAGCGGCGCCCTTACAAGGCGTAGGTCGGGGGTTCGAACCCCTCAGCACCCACCAGTTTCCTGATTCAGCCAGACCAAGGAGCGGTAGTTCAGTCGGTTAGAATACCGGCCTGTCACGCCGGGGGTCGCGGGTTCGAGTCCCGTCCGCTCCGCCAGAAAATGAAGAAGCCCGCCTTGTGCGGGCTTTTTCATTTGCATTTAGGGCTGCGCCTGCAAGCGCTGCCGCGGGATGTAGGCGAGTCCCGTCCGCTCCGCCCCAAAAACAAAAGTGCCTGCCGAGTGCGGGCATTTTCGTTTTGTGCGCCCGTTTGCCGCGCCGCAGTCGCCCACGCGACGTCTGCTTTTCTCCCGTCCCACCCCGTATGTTGTAATATCGGACGTTTTGTCCAATTTTCCCGTCACGCATGCTCGATTTCTTCCGTAATCACCAGCGCCTGATGATGGCGCTCCTGCTCCTGATCGTGTTGCCGGGGCTGGGTTTCGTCGGGATCCAAGGCTTCCGCGGCTTCTTCGACGACAGCGCGAACGTCGCGGCAGTCAACGGGCACAAGATCACGCGGGTCGAATTCGACGGCGCGTTCCGTCAGCAGATTGACCAGGCGCGTCAGGCGCTCGGCGGGCAGTTCGACATCAAGATGTTCGATACGCCCGAGCACCGCAAGCAGGTGCTCGACGGCCTGATCCAGCAACGCGTGCTGGCCGACGAGACCCAACGTCTGCATCTGACCGCCTCCGACAACGCCGTGCGCGACGCGCTGATGAGCGACCCGATGATTGCGTCGCTGAAGAAGCCCGACGGTTCGATCGATGTCGAGCGCTATGCGCAACTGCTGTCGTTCCAGGGGATGACGCCCGAGCAGTATCAGGAGCGCGTGCGCTACAGCCTCGCGCTGCAACAGATTCCGGCCAGCATCGTGTCGAGCGCATTCACGCCGAAGAGCCTCGCGCAACGCTTGTCCGAACTCGCGGCGCAGCAGCGCGAAGTGCAGGCGCTCGTGCTGAAGACGAGCGACTTCGCCGCGAAGGTCCAGCCGACCGATGCGCAGCTCGCCGCGTACTATGACGCGCACAAGCAGAGCTTCGCGACGCCGGAGACCGCGACGATCCAGTACCTCGTGTATTCGCCTGCCGCAGCGGCCGCGAGCGCGCAGCCGACCGAGGCGGACATCAAGAAGTTCTACGACGACAACCCGACGCACTTCCGCACCGAAGCACAGGTGCGCGTGAGCCACATCTTCATCGCCGCGCCGGGCAGCGCAAGCGCGGCCGACAAGGCTGCGGCGAAGACGAAGGCCGAGCAGCTGCTGGCCGACGTGAAGGCGCATCCGGACCAGTTCGCGCAGATCGCGCAGAAGAGCTCGCAGGACGCACCGTCTGCCGCGAAGGGCGGCGACCTCGGCTTCATCACGCGTGGCTCGACGGCGGGCGGCAAGGCGTTCGACGATGCCGCGTTCGCGCTCAAGCAGGGCGACGTGAGCGGTGTCGTGCAGTCGGATCTCGGCTTCCACATCCTGAAGGCAACGGAAGTGAAGCCGGCCGCCGTCAAGCCGTTCGCCGACGTGAAGGACCAGATCGCAGTCGACCTCAAGCAGCAGTACGCATCGAAGGCGTTCACGGACAACGCGGAAGGCTTCACGTCCACTGTCTACGAAAAGGCGAAGACGCTGCAGCCGGCCGCGGACAAGTACAAGCTGACGATCCAGACGGCCACCGTCACACCGACGCCGAATCCGCAGCTGGCGCCGACGAGCCCGCTGAACAATCCGAAGTTCCTGGCCGCCGTGTTCGCCAACGACTCGGTGAAGAGCCAGAACAATACGCAGGCGATCGACGTCGGCAACAACACGCTGATCTCGGCGCGCGTGACCGACTACAAGCCGGCCGCCGTGCCCGCGCTCGACGCGATCAAGGACATCGTGCGCCAGAAGGTCGTGGCCGAACAGGCTGCGGATCTCGCGAAGAAGGACGGCGCGGCGAAGCTTGCCGAACTGCAGAAGTCGAAGTCGGTCGACGGATTCGCGGTCGCGCAGAAGGTGTCGCGCACGCAGTCGCAGGGCCTGACGCCGGCTGCACTGAGCGCCGTGTACAAGGTCGATGCGAAGACGCTGCCGGCGTACGTGGGTGTCGATCTCGGCGCGGACGGCTACGCGATCTATCGCGTGAACGCGGTGATCCCGGGTTCGGCGGTCGATCCGCAGCAACTGGCCGCCGCGCAGCAGCAGATGGCGCAGGTCGACGCGCAGAGCGAAGGCGAAGCGTATCTCGCCGCATTGCGTGACCGCTCGAAGGTGAAGCTGTACGGCTCGACGGCCAGCCAGTCGCAGGACGGCGACAACTGAGCGTCGTTTCGCACGCAACAAAAAGCCCCGCTTCATGCGGGGCTTTTTGTTTTCCGGCGGGGCGGCAGCGTCAGCCGCGCGGCTTGCCGAGCAGCGGCTTCAGCGCAGGCCAGACGTTGTCGAGCAGAATGCCTTGCGCCTGTTGTGCGGGGTGCATCTGGTCGGCCTGGAACAACTCCGGCTTGTTCTCGATGCCGGCCAGCAGGAACGGCACGAGCGGCACGCCGAGATCCTTCGACAGCCGCGTATAGACGGCGTGGAACTTCTGCGTGTAGTCGGGGCCGTAATTGGGTGGCACATACATGCCGACCAGCACGACCTTCGCCCGCGCCTGTCGTGCGCCGGCGATGATGTCGCGCAGGTTCTGCTCGGTCGTGGCGAGCGGCACGCCGCGCAGCGCATCGTTCGACCCGAGCTCGACGACGACGATCGACGGCTTGAGCCGTTGCAGCACCGCGGGCAGCCGCGCGCGGCCGCCGCTCGTGGTGTCGCCGCTGACGCTGGCGTTCGCGACGCTATAATCGATTCGCTCGGTCGTGAGCCGTTGCCGTAGCAATGCCACCCAGCCGGTGTCGCGCGGCAGCCCGTATTCGGCCGACAGGCTGTCGCCGAGCACGACGATCACGGGCTGGTCTGATGTCGCCGCCGGCGTCGTTGCGGCGCGCGCCGGCACGGTGGCAGCGAGCAGGGTGCCCAGCAGCGCGGCGACCGCCGCGCGTCTTTTCCAGCGAAATGTCGTGTCCATGTTCAAGATTACCGATCCGATCATCGAAGTCCATGACGTATGCAAGCGGGTCGCCGATGCAACGGGCGAGCTGACGATCCTCGACGGCATCACACTTGCCGTGCAGCCGGGCAGCAGCCTCGCGATCGTCGGCGCGTCGGGGTCAGGTAAATCGACGCTGCTTGGCCTGCTTGCCGGGTTGGACAGCGCGACGAGCGGCACGGTTCGCCTGCTCGGTCGTGCGCTCGACCAACTCGACGAGGATGCGCGCGCGGCGCTGCGCAACGGCGCAGTCGGCTTCGTGTTCCAGTCGTTCCAGTTGATGCCGCACCTGACGGCGCTCGAGAACGTCATGCTGCCGCTCGAGCTGCAGGGCGGCATCAGCGCGCGTGAGGCAGCCGATCGTGCCCGGGCGCTGCTCGTGCAGGTCGGTCTCGGTGAGCGCACTGCGCATTATCCGAAGCTGTTGTCCGGGGGCGAGCAGCAGCGCGTCGCGCTTGCGCGCGCATTCGTCACGCGCCCGGCGATCCTGTTCGCCGACGAGCCGACCGGCAGCCTCGATGCGGCCACGGGGCATGCGGTCATCGACCTGATGTTCGAGCTGAACCGCACGCACGGTGCCACGCTCGTGCTCGTCACGCACGATGTCGAACTTGCACGCCGCTGTGCGACGACCGTGACGATCGACGCCGGACGCATCGTCGAGCCGCACGCGGAGCAGCGCGGCACCTGAATTGATCGGCCGGCCGCGCAAGCAGGGCTGCGCGGCCGGCATCGGCATGACGCCGATACCCGCGAGCGTCAGCGCTTCAGTGCCGCGCGGGCGCGCTCGATCAGCGCGGTGGTCGACGAGTCGTGCTTGGCCGGATCGACCGACTCGCCCGTCAGGTCGGCTTCCACCACCTTGCCGAGAATCTTGCCGAGCTCGACGCCCCACTGGTCGAACGGATTGATGTCCCACACCGTTGCCTGCACGAGCACCTTGTGTTCATACAGCGCGATCAGCGCGCCGAGCGTGCGCGGCGTCAGCGCATCGACGAGCAGTGTCGTCGTCGGGCGGTTGCCCGGGAACGTCAGGTGCGGCGCGAGCGCTTCCTTGCCCGGCCCCGCGACCTTGCGCGCTTCGTCGAGCGTGCGGCCGAGCATCAGCGCCTCGCTCTGCGCGAAGCAGTTCGCCAGCAGCTTCGGATGATGGCTCGCGAGCGGATGCTCGGGCGTCAGCACCGCGATGAAGTCGATCGGCACGATCGTCGGCCCCTGGTGCAGCATCTGGAAGAACGCGTGCTGCCCGTTGGTGCCCGGCTCACCCCACGTGACGGCGGAGGTCGGGTAGTCGACGAAGGTGCCGTCCAGGCGCGCGGATTTGCCGTTGCTCTCCATTTCGAGCTGCTGCAGGTACGACGGCAGGTAGTGCAGCGCTTCCGAATACGGTGCGACGAGGTAGCTCTGCGAACCGAAGAAATTTCGGTACCAGATGCCGATCAGGCCGAGCAGCACGGGCAGGTTGCGCTCGAGCGGCGCTTCGCGGAAATGACGATCCATGTCGTTCGCGCCGGCCAGCAGCTCGTCGAACTGCTCGGGGCCGATCGCGATCATGATCGACAGGCCGACCGCCGACCACAGCGAATAGCGGCCGCCCACCCAGTCCCACATCTCGAACACGTTGTCCGCGGCGATGCCGAACTTCACGACTTCGGCCGGGTTTGCCGACACGCCGACGAAGTGCTTCGCGAGCGCGTCCTCGGGGCAGCCGCGCGCGACGAACCAGTCGCGCAGCGAGCGTGCGTTCGTCATCGTCTCGAGCGTCGTGAACGTCTTCGACACGATGATCGCGAGCGTTTCCTCCGGATCGACCTGCTCGAGCACGCGCGCGAGATCGGCGCCGTCGACGTTCGACACGAAGTGCGTGGTGATGTCGGGCGTCGCGACGTGATGCAGCGCATGCACGACCATCTTCGGCCCGAGATCGGAGCCGCCGATGCCGATGTTGATCACGTGGCGGATGCGCTTGCCGGTGTAGCCCGTCCACGTGCCGCTGCGCACGGCGCGCGCGAAGGTCGCCATCTTCGCGCGCTCGGCGCTGATCTGTGCGTGGAACGGCGCTTGCGGATCGGTCGCGCGCAGCGCGGTGTGCAGCGCGGCACGGCCTTCGGTCGGGTTGACGATCTCGCCCGCGAACATCGCGTCGCGGCGTGCTTCGACGCCCGCGTCGCGCGCGAGCTGGACGAGCAGGCGCAGCGTGTCGTCATTGATGCGGTTCTTCGAGAAATCGGCCGCGAGGCCGCCGCCCGCGAGCGTGAAGCGTTCGGCACGCGTCGGCGCGTGGTCGTGTTCCGGCGCGAACCAGTCGCGCAGGCGAGCATGGCGGATTTGCTCGAAGTGGGATTGAAGGGCAGTCCAGGCGGGGAGCGAATTCAGCGTCATGGCGGTTCGAGTGAAGCGTGAATCGGGAGGAATGCCGCGCCGGCTCATCGGGATCGGAAGGCCGGCGGACGAGAGGGACCGCCGTGCGGCGGGGCAGTCAGTATAGCGGCCTTATGTGTCGGCGCGCGGCGGCGCGTAAAAAAGGCGATTGATCAGCGTGCGCACCATCGGTGCGAGTTCGCCGGCCGTGAGGCCGGCCGGGCCGGTGCCGTGTGTGGTCAGCGTGTCGGCCGCGAGGCCGTGCAGGTAGACGCCCGCGAGCGCTGCCTCGTACGGTGCGACGCGTTGCGCGAGCAACGCGCCGATCAGCCCGCCGAGTACGTCGCCGGTGCCGCCCGTGGCGAGCGCCGCGTTGCCGGTCGGATTGATCGTCACGCGGCCGTCGGGCGCCGCAATCACCGTGCCCGAGCCTTTCAGCACGACGTTCGCCACATAACGAGCCGCGAGCGCCTGCGCGGCCGCCACGCGGTCGCGCTGGATCGTCGCCGTGTCGCTGCCGAGCAACCGGGCGGCTTCGAGCGGATGCGGCGTCAGCACGCACGGATTGCCGCGCGTACCGCGCGTGGCGACGGCGGTCGCGAGGTCGGCATGTGTCGCGACGAGGTTCAGCGCATCGGCATCGAGCAGCGTCGCGGCATCGTGTGCGAGCACGTCGCGCACGAGCGTCGCCGCCGCCTCGCGCGTACCCAGTCCGCAGCCGGCCGCGATGGCGGTCATCGCGCCGAGATCGAGGCCGTCGGCCGGATGCAGCATCAGTTCGGGGAACGGCGGGTCGTACGGCGGCGCGCCGGCGCCGAGGAAGCCGACGTGCACCTTGCCGGCACCGGCGAACAGCGCGGCGCGGGCGGCCAGGATCGGCGCGCCGCACATGCCCGTGTCGCCGCCGAGCACGGCGAGACTGCCGAACGTGCCCTTGTGGGACGCGAATGCGCGCGCCGGCAGGGCGGCGGCGAAGCGCGCGGGCGCGTTCAGCACGATGGCCGGCGCGGCGGGTGGCGCGACGTCGAGCGAGGTGACGTCGATCTCGCCGGCGAGATCGCGGCCTTCGCCCGTGTAGAGGCCCGGCTTCGCGGCGATGAAGGTGAGCGTATGGGTTGCGGCGACGGCGACGCCCGCGCCGACGATCTGGCCCGTATCGCTGTCGAGCCCGCTCGGTACATCGAGCGCGAGCACGTGGCCGCCGCTGCGCGCATGCACGGCGATGCGCTGGGCCTGCTCGGCGAATGCGCCGTCGAGCGCGCGGCCGAGACCGATGCCGAACAGTCCGTCGACAATCCATGCAAAGCCGTCCAGCGAAGCAGGCGGTGTGGCGGATAGCGGAACACCGGCTGCGCGCGCGAGGCCGAGCGCCCATTGCGCGTCGTCCGGTTTGACTGGCACCGGCATCCACGCTTGAGTGGCAACGCCAAGCTGCTGGAGGTGAGCGGCGGCAACCAGCGCGTCACCGCCGTTGTTGCCCGGGCCGACCGCGAACCACACGGGGCGGTCGTCGCCGGCCATGCGCTCGGATAGCCAGTGCGCGGCCGCGGCGCCGGCGCGGCCCATCAGCGTATGCGGCGGCAGCGCCGCCGCGGCGTCGGTTTCGGCCGTGCGCAACTCGGTGACGCGCAGCAGCGCAATCGGGTCGGAATCGGGGAGCGGGCGGGTAACGGTCATCGCGGGGTCGTGGCGGCTGGCTAGGTGGCCGCCGGGAGCGGGCCCGCGGCGGTCAGGTCGTGAAGCGCCCGGCGCGCAGCGCGGCGAGCGTGTCGGCGGGCCAGTGCTGCACGTCGCCGCCCAGATAGTCGGTCACCACTTTAGCAGACCCGCATGCGAGCCCCCAGCCGGCCGGGCCGTGTCCGAAATTGACGAACACGCGCGGATGCGGGGTCGGACCGACGACCGGCAGGCCGTCCGGCGACAGCAACTGCGTGCCTTGCCACGACAACGCGGCCGAGATTCGCGCGGCGCCGGGCACCCAGTCGTGGACGGCCTGGCCGAGCAGCGCGAGCGCGGCCTCGGACAGCGGTTCGGCGAGCGGCTTCGCGGTATCGGGCAGGCTCTGCAGCACGGCGCCGCCGCCGACGCGTAGCCGCTGGTGGGTGCGCGTGATCGAAATCCGCTTGATCGAATCGATGACGTTCAGGTGCGGTGCGTGTTCTTCGTACGCGACCGGCGCGGTAAGCGTATGGACGCGCACCGGATGCAGCGGCAGGCGCCAGCCGAGCCGGTCGAGCAGCGGCAGGCTGCCGGCGCCGGCGGCGACCACGATCGCATCGGCGGAAATGACGTCGACCTCGCGTGCGTTCGACGCGCGCCGGTCGCCGGGCGGGACGAGTTCGACCGCGGCACGGCCGGTGTCGACGCGGATCGCGGCGACTTCCGCGCCGAAGCGGAACTGCACGCCGTGCTCGTCGAGCGTCTGCTTGACCAGTTTCGCGAACAGCGGGCAATTGCCGGTGCGTTCGGTCTCGAGCAGCACGCCGCCGGCGAAGCCGGGTTCGGCCGGCACCGACGGTTCGAGCGTCGCGCATTCGTCGGCGGAGAGCAGGCGGTACGGCTGGTCGAGCGTGCGCAGCAGGTCGAGCGCCGGCTGCATCGCGTCCCAGTCGCGCGCATCGCGCACCACGTGCAGGATGCCGGGCTTCTGTTCGAATTCGAGTTCGAGGCGCGTCTCGATGTCGGCGAGCGTGTCGCGCGACGCATCGATCAGCGGGCGCAGCCGCGCGTACTGGGCGGCGAACGCGTCGGGTTCGCGCAGCGTGCCGAGCTGCTTGACGAAGCGGCGCACGCCGCCGTTGAAGCCCGGCTTGTAGACGATGCCGCTGTCGCGCGCCTGGCGCTGGCGCATGAAGGTCGGGCCGAACCAGACGTCGAGCGGGCTCGGCAGCAGCGCGCCGCCGTCGCCGTAGGTCGCACCCTGCGCGACAGTGGCGTGACGTTCGACGACGCACACGCGATGGCCGGCCGCGCGCAACTGGTAGGCGGTGGCGACGCCGCTGATTCCGCCGCCGATGACGATGACATCCATGGATTGCTTCGATGACGGGCGGCGCGCAGGCGCCGCCCGGTGAGAATTCGCTGAGGGCCCCGGCCCGGTGAACCCGGAATGATAGCGCCAAAATCGCGGGAACCGGCGCCGGGCGAGCACGGACCGTGCAGCCGTGCCGCGGCCGCCGGCTGCCGCGCCCGCGCGGGGCGGCCC
>NZ_JAAGPH010000169.1:0-233 GCF_017104705.1 Burkholderia sp. Se-20373
TGTCTTCCACTCAGATTCCTAGTAGTAGTCTTACTCAGCGCTCATGTACAACATAGTATACATACTCTGCAGCACACCCTGTACGTACACATCGTGTTTGCATAGCACGTTGCACTTCATCATTCTTGTAAGTGCTTTCATTCCATGGATCACTTTCATGCTCTTCTTCTACATGCTTGTTATTATTATTTATGTTCATGTTTCCTTCTTGTAATTTTTTTTTTTTTTTTTTT
>NZ_JAAGPH010000170.1:0-14999 GCF_017104705.1 Burkholderia sp. Se-20373
TAATTGCGTACACTCTGAGTCTCGTTTCGGCAGGGCCGGGCGCATCGGTTCCGGTCCGTGTTTACCCAGGACTCAGTGATGATCGATTTACGCAGCGATACCGTGACACGTCCGAGCCAGGCAATGCTGGCCGCGATGACTGCCGCCGAAACCGGCGACGACGTATGGGGTGACGACCCGACCGTGCTGCGCCTGCAGGCGGTGACGGCCGAGCGGGCCGGCAAGGAAGCCGGCCTGTTCTTCCCGAGCGGCACGCAGAGCAACCTGGCCGCGCTGATGGCCCATTGCGAACGCGGCGACGAATACATCGTCGGCCAGCTCGCGCACACCTACAAGTACGAAGGCGGCGGCGCGGCCGTGCTCGGCAGCATCCAGCCGCAGCCGATCGAGAACGCGCCGGACGGCGCGCTGCCGCTCGCGAAGATCGCCGCCGCGATCAAGCCGCTCGACAACCACTTCGCCCGCACGCGCCTGCTTGCGCTCGAAAACACGATCGGCGGCCAGGTTTTGCCGGAAGGCTATGTGCAGGAAGCCACCACGTTCGCGCGCAGCCGCGGGTTGTCGCTGCACCTCGACGGCGCACGCGTGTGCAACGCGGCCGTCGCGTCGGGGCGTTCGATCGCCGAGCTGGGCGCGCCGTTCGACAGCGTGTCGATCTGCTTCTCGAAAGGGCTCGGCGCACCGGTCGGCTCGGTACTGGTCGGCAACCGTGCGCTGATCGAGCGCGCGCAGCGCTGGCGCAAGGTGCTCGGCGGCGGGATGCGGCAGTCGGGCATTCTCGCGGCGGCCTGCCTGTATGCGCTCGACCACAATGTCGAGCGGCTCGCGGACGATCACGCGAATGCCGCGCATCTCGCCGAAGGCCTTGCGCGGATCGACACCGTGAAGGTGCTGTCGCACGCGACGAACATGGTGTTCGCGCAATTCCCCGAAGCCGATTGCGCGCCGCTCGAGGCGTGGCTCAAGGAACGCGGGATCCTCACGCAGATGCTGTACGCGTCGCGCTTCGTCACGCACTGCGACGTGTCGCGTGCGGACATCGATACGTTCATCGACGCGGTCGGTGCGTATTTCGCGCAACGCCGCGCGTAAGGTGGAATGCGCCGGCCGGCGGGGACGCCGGCCCGATGTGGCGCGAAGCAGGCGGCGGAGAGGCGACGGGGGCGATGGGGCAACCCGTCTGTCGATATCGGGCGAGCCGGCGGGTCATGCTTGCCGGGGTGCATCGGCGGGCGGTGTGCCGTCGCGGAACAGCGCTTGCAGTTGCGTGCGCAGTTCGGCGCTGTCGGTGTGCTGGTGCACCAGCACCGCATGTTGCACGGCGGCCTCCAGCAGTTCGTTGTCGGAGTCGGCGGAAATCGCGACCGAGCAATTCGTCGCGCTGGGAAACTCGCGGCAATCGATGTAGCGGCGAGACATGATGTTCTCCTTGCGGGAAAGGGCGCGGCCGGATAGGCGTGATCGGCCGCGCGGGGCGCTCGTGAGGCCGATGGAAAAAGTATAGGCGGCGCGGCGGGGATTCTCGTCGTTACTCTTGCCGCACACCGCACACCGCACACCGCACACCGCACACCGCACACCGCACACCGCACACCGCACACCGCACACCGCACACCGCACACCGCACACCGCACACCGCACACCGCAGCCCGCGGCGGTGCGGCTCACACCCGCGTCACGGCAGCGGCGCGAGCAGCCGCCGCGCCGCTTCGACGACCCGCTCGGACAACGACGCCATCGTCGGCGACTGCACGGTCCACGCGTGCCAGTACAGCGTGACGTCGGTCGGATGCGCGGGCGCGAGATCGACGAGCCCCTGCGTGTCGAGCGGTGCGTTGCCGATCAGCGGCTCCGGCACCATCGCGTAGCCGAGCCCGTGCCGCACCGCCGCGAAGTGCGAATGGGTGCCCGGCACGTAGTGGCACGGGTACGCGCCTTCGGGCAACCCGAACTTCTCCTTCAGGAACGACGACTGCAGCGTATCGCGCCGCGAATACGCGACGACGGGCGCCTTGCGCGCGCTCGTGCGGTTCAGCCCGCGCGGAAACCAGCGCACCGCGAACGCGGCGGCCGCGAGCAGCCGGTAGCGCATCGTGCCGAGCGGCGTCGCGAGGCAGCCGCGCATCGGCTTCGGCTCGGTCGTCACGCAGCCGACCGCCATCCCGCTTTCGAGCAACGCGAACGTGTGGTCCTGATCTTCGACGATCAGCTCGAACAGGATGCGCTCGCCGGCGAGCACGGACGTCAGCGCGGGCAGAAACCACGTCCCGAGGCTGTCCGAATTGAGCGCGATCGTCACCGAGATCGGCGATTCGCGCTCGGTTGCGAGCGTGCTCTGCAGGTCGGCCTGCAGCAGCGCGACGCGGCGCAGGTGCTGCAGCACGCGCTGCCCGGCCACCGTCGGGCGGCACGGCCGCGTGCGCAGCACCAGCGGCGTGCCGAGGCTCGCCTCCAGCGCGCGGACCCGCTGCGTGACGGCGGATGCGGTCACGTGCAGGCGCACGGCGGCCTGCTCGAAGCTGCCCGTGTCGGCGACGGCCAGCAGCGCGGCGGCCTGCTTCGGATCGATCGTCATCGACATGTGTCAGATAGCCCAAGACAGATTGTGATACTCAAAACGATGAAGCCTTTCTAGTTACGGCATTGCGGCCGATTATGATGCGTGGCAATCGAGTGTGACACGGAAATCGGTCCCACGTTGGGACCAAACTGTGACCGATTCGGTACGTTGTGCCAGATGGTCCGGCGTTAGATGTGCATACCGGAGAACCATGTCGTAACTACACCATCCACCCAGGTCCTTTAGTCGCTCAAGCGGTGTGCCATTCTGAACGTGCCAGCTAGCCCAGGTGTGCCGGACATCGTCGAATAGAAAATTCTCGGCGTTGGAGAGTTGGCGAGGATCGCTGACCAGTGCGGCATCGCCGGGAGGCAGTGCGAGGTCAGTTACGACGTGTTGATCGGGGACGCGCAAACCAATTTGCCGAAGTAGCGCGGCAACCGAGCCCGAGCGGTCTCGAAAAAACAGGGCGGCCGGCGGCATGTTCGAGCATCCTTCCGCGCCGGCACCGTGGTTACAGGTCAGCGAACGCGGGCAGAAGGTCCTGGTCGACGAGCCGGATCTCAATACGGTTGGCAACCTCGACGTGTTCGGCGTTGTCCACTGAAAAAACGGCGTCAGCGACGCTCACAATGATCGTCCCGGTCTGCTTACGGCCGGCCTCGGGAACTGGAATCAATTCACGTGCTTCAGGGACTTGCTGAGTCGTGAGAACCTTCGGGAGATATAGCATCCAGCCAACGCCCGGTTTGTCATCAAACACCTGCCGGGGAAAATACTCTCGTGGCGAAACAGAGACATACATCGGGTCATAAACCGAGACCATCGCGGACACGATCTTAGCCGCGCCCTCATAGCTATGCTCGTCCGCCGAAAGTGCATTCAATGCCGGTAGCCCAATTTCAACCTCACTGGGCCGCCTCTTCGCATCGATAGCTAACTTCAGCCTCGCGCTGCTGGCCGCGTCCATCTGACCATTCCAGAAGCCAAATACTTTAGGAAGGTCCATCTTTTTTTCGTACCGCTGCGCCAAGACTGCCAAAACGGCTGTCGAAGGTATGCCGGGCGCTTCATACATGGGATACAGACGGGCTTCTTCCTCGGTATCTGCCTTCAACCACCACTCCCCCAGACGTTCGTCCTCGCGTGACATGGCTTCAACCACCGGCCATAGACGGACGAGATGAGCCGCAAAATCGCCAAGCGGGGCGAAATCGGCAGGGCTACGAAATTGCGTGACTATTTCCATGTTTGTCAGGGCACCCATTCTGAATCGACTTTAAGACGCTTAAGCGGCAATCTCATGTAGTTCCAAGTCCGCTCCGTCTGAAAATACCATTTCAACCTCGCAGGAGGATGATCATCCACAACTGCGGCCTGACCAGCAGCCTGCTCCTCCATTTCATCAAAGGTCTTGGTGTACGGTACATCGTCCCTGTTCAAGAACTGGTCGTACTTTGCCTTCGCTTCGATCAGCAAACAGCTTTCCGGTCGAAAGCCGTCGAAGTCGCGCTGCCAGACCCACTCCATGCTCCAGGCTTCTTCAAGGCTATAGGGGAACCCCGTAATTCGCCCTTGATACTCTCGGGAGTTGTGACTCATGCTCCAGTTGCGGCGTTGCATTCCCCCTGTCTCAGGCGGGCACTTCTTGCAGCTCTCTCCTGTACGTGGGATAGCACGGACGGCAGGCTCCGCCTTACTCGAGTCTTTCGGTGTGTCTCCAGGCAGACTAGCCGTCCCGGCCACTGCGGCCCCGCCCAATAAGGCGGTTCCAGCGCGAGCCAAGACTGGTCCAAGTTCCACTATCGCCGCTTCGATCGCCGGTACCAAGAATCCCGACATGCTGAGCCCCTTCCTTGTTGTTTTGATGTTCGACGCGCCATTTCATGACGCGTAGGTAATCGTGAAACCGTTCGTCGGGCGAGCGCCCGGGCCGAGTCAGCCACGCGCGTGTGGCCGGCCTCTCGTAAAACCTCGGAGCGTATGCCTCGACTCGAAGAAACGCCGCGACGTTCTCGTCGGATTGAATGCCGAACTGTCGAGCAGCGATATATGCGCTCCAAAGGCGCGTGGGTAGGGTGCCGTCGCCGGCCAACTTTGGGTCTGCTTTGACGAGATCCTGTCGGGTGCATTCGACATATCCGCGCGCATCGATCTCGGCAAGTCCGGCAACCTGTTCGCTCGTCAGCTCAAGCATGCGGGTGTACTCCCTTCAGTTTTCCGTTTGTTTCGACGAGCCAGTTGAATGTTGGGACGAAGAACTGCATGCGCTGCGTGAATTCCATCAGCGACGCCAAGTCGGCCATGATGCGGGCATCATAGAAGCGAAAGAGTGCAGTGCTTCCGTCCGGCAACCGTACGTCGAGGCGGCTGCGCAACTCGTCAGCGAGTGATTCAATCGGATAAGCGCTGATCAGCCAGGACACGCCAGCGGAACTGCTGGCCATTTTGGAAAGCGTTCGCCGGATATCACCGGTCGCGCGCTCGTAGGCAAAAAGCCATGGTCCGGCGTCGGCGAGTGACGCGTCCTGCGTACCGTCGAATACTGCTATGGCCGACTGCGATCGTTGAGGAGCAGACCCATTGGCCGCGTTGGCATAAAGCAGGCCGTCGACAAGCGCATAGAGATGCACCTGCATGGTCAACTGCTGTTGCCGCTTGAAGAAGAAAGCTTCGATCGAGTTTTCGGTCATGTGCTACCCGCGCGCGATCATCGTCGCGGCGTTCTCGGCCGCAGCTTTCAAGCATTCGAGACAGAGCGTAGGAGAAGGAGCGAGCGCTGCAGCAGTCGCAGCGACGGCGGCACTTGCGCCGCCAGTCGTCGCTGTGCCAGATCCGACGTCATCGAACGTCGCCGACGACTGCGATGCGATCAGCGTCGCTCCGCACGCGGTTTTCATGCCCTCGATGGCGGTTTCTCGCCCATCGAACGTGTGCGAGTATTGCCGCCCAGTCGGCAGGATCGGAAAGACGCCTTTGCACTGCGGGCAAAGCACCTTGTGCCCGACGCCGGCAATGGGTTTTCCATCAATGGTCGCGGTCGCGCTGCCCTCCAGCACGCGGCCGCCATGCGTCGTCGTGTCGCCGACGCAAATCATGGCTCGGGCCATATGTTCTCTCGTAGGTGTGGTTTTTGTATGAATTTACCATTTCCGCGAGAAGGGCTGATTGTTGGCTGTCTCGCAGTCGGTCAACTATTGTCAATCGAAGCGAGCACCCTCAATCATGCGGCGGAGCTGGTCGAGCGCGAACGAGTCGGGGTAGCCGTTCTTCTTCAATTCCAGCTCGGCGGCGCAGCCATCTTCTCCATCAGCCGCAATGTCCGGCGGACATGCACGACTTCCAGCACGAAGCGCTGTTCGAGTGTCAGCGCACAACTTTTCTTGTAGTTGTTCGCGCTCCATGCGTCGCGCAGATCCTCCCATGTAAGGCGTTGGAACTCAGGTAGCTTCGTTGCGTTGTCGGAGCCGGGATCAGGTTCGCCGGGGACGTCATGGAGCCTGCATTTCATGGCTTCGCGCGCACGCCACTCGTCGGAGAATGGGGCAACGGATGCGCGCGGATTGCCCATACGTTCGGCCCGCATGAACTTGCTGGATAAGCCTTGCGCTTATCATTCCATCCCCTGAACTACGGGGCTGACTGCCAGCACGCGAGATGGATCGGGACGTCACTTTCCGGCCATAATTATTGCAGCCCAACGGCGTCTTCTCCCGACTGGTGATTTCTACCGATGCCCCCACATATCTCCCAAGCGGACCTCTGTAGTAATTTTCGCACCAAGATTGTGCGTAGCGGAGATGCTGCGTCGCAAAAAATGCACCATTGGGCTCGCTAGATATTGCCTATGCGCCACCTTATCCATAACATTGCACTTAAATTGAGGACAAATGCGTGCCGTGGTGTCACCGCTCCTGCTCCGGGTGGACGTCGGCATGAACATGCAAGAACAAAATGACCATAGATTCGCTCCATCCCTTCGCTGGCGATCACGCCGTTCAGAATGTTGCGTTCGTCCTCGAGTGGGCTACACCCTTGGATCGGTCAGCGCTCGAAGCTATCAAACGACTCGCGCCCCAATTTCGTAGTAGCTTTCCCGTCGTCCAAGAGCAGCAACTCATCACTGTGAACGTTGAGGCGCCAAAGCAAGCGATTACCAAGCATCATAAGCCGAAGCTACCCCCTACGCCCGCGACGCAACTCGGCGGAATTCAGTTCATGCATACCAGTGGTGCCACTCCGGGATCGTTTACTCGGATGATCCAAGTGCAGCGAGAGAGCTGTCTGGTAGCCTTGAATGAATATTCGAGATGGGACACGGTTTGGCCAAAAGTTTGTGGCTGGCTTGAGATCGTTTTGCCCGTCATTTTGACCGGGCGCTCACTCAATGCTTTCACGCTTCAATATCAGGATCTCTTCTTTTGGCGAGACGATCCCGCGAATCTACAGTTGCGCGAGGTTTTTGCCTCTGAGTCACCCTACATTCCGTCGAACGTCTACGACTTGAAGTCGGCGTGGCATTCGCATCACGGCTACATCGAGCCGTACGATGGTGAATGGCCCGGCCATTTGCTGAACAACGTGAACATCAACGTTGGCGACTTAAACGGGGTGCGTCAAATCGGGACCATGCTGACGCACAAAGTTACTTTCGGGACGCCAATTTGGTCGCTGGAGCGTGCAATGACTGCCCTCCGTGCCGTGATGCCAGAACTTCATCAGACGAATAAAGCCATTCTGCATCGTCTGTTTACGGATGCGGTGAGAGACAAAATTGGTTTGACCCTTCCGAAGGAGGAATAAATGAACATTGCTACCGTGGCGAGTGTTGCGCTCAAGATGGCTGTGCTTGCTCACCCCAGCGTAACGGAAGCGCCGAATTGGTTGGCCTTCGGATATGAAGAACCTGTAAGCAGTCCTTCAGAGTTTAATTCGTCTTTTGCATACTCATACATCGACGTTCAAGGCGATCTATTACAGACCGACATCAAACCAGCTTTCGAGAAAGCGGGGATGCAAGTGGATCGACTCACATTGGTTCGAGAGGAACTCGCCAGCTACTCAAGACTCGACGAGGACTGGGATGGTAATGGCGCCTCAATTGCCAACGAGGAACATCTGAACGATGCGCTTAGTTTCCTTAAGCAGTTGCCTGGCGGCATCGCTATACCTACACCAATGATTGGGTCATCTGGCGATATAGGTCTTTATTGGGATCTTCCTGAGTTTTATGCCGACATTGCCTTCGAAGGAGGTGGTGTATTTTCTCTTTTTACGAAGAATAAGATTTCCGGCACGGAAAGCTTCGACCGGATTGATGATGTTAATAATTTAAGTCAAGACCGGCTTTTCCAAATGCTTGGCCGCAAACATAACGCATAGGAACGCTATGGCGGGGAATGCATGTAAAGATTTCTTTGCGCAACACGCCGGTGATAACCAGAAAGTAAAGGCGTTGCAGAAAGTTCCTGAAGCCCTTGCGTGGGAAGGCGAATCTGCATCTGATCACTCTCCCGGCCCCGTGGCGAGCGATGAATCAATAGTCCGTCAGGTGACGCATCCAAATTTTGTGGACGCTGAAAATAAGATTAAGCCTATATGGTTTGACGACGTGACTAACAAAGGCTTTTCGAGTGATCGACTCGCTGTCACCACAGTCGATGAGGTTATCGAGAGAGCGCAAAGACGGGCCAACGAGCGGAATGCTAAAGCCGAAAATGCGGAAAAGCAGGTGACAGTGCACTCGCTTGGTAAACTAAGCGTCGAGCAGATTCGGCGCGTGCAGTGCGACAATAGTCAAGCATTCGGCGTATATGACACCGGTCTGCCTGAGAATCGCGCCCACGCGGATGTGTGCCAACTGGTTCATAGTACGCAGGCTGCCAGGAGCGTGCGTTATGAGTTGTTCGCCATGACTGAACTCATTTTCGTATAAGGCGTATCGTGGAAGAGGCAGTGCGCTCAGCACGGTCGTTAGTCACGGCATCTCAAAAAGCCGTCGTTTCAGTGCCGCAAGACCAGCCGTCCGCTTCGGATTCGGTGGCTGTAATCTGGGCGGCCCATCCATCTGTATCGGCCGTTACTGCTGAACTTCAGTGTCGGAGCGCGATCGGTTGTTCTCTGTGGTCAACGAACGGAATTCACTGATGTTCGAGAAAAATGACGGTCTGCAACGCCATTGATCCCGGCTCTCGCATACGAAAAAGCCCGCTGCGAGCGGGCTTATTTGTGTTCTGCGGTTTGCTAAAGCAGTGGGTGGGAGCCGTTTGCGTCGCGCCGTGTCAGATAAGATGCAGCATTCTTGCGCCATCGATCAAACCGAACGTTGAGTGGGGGTGTAGGGATCAGGATGCTTAAAATGTTACCCAGCACTCTCGTCAAATCGACCCGGCGCCCCCGGCTTTGGAGGCCGGGGGAGTCCCATTTACGCCTATCTCCTCGCCATGATCACTTGATGTGTGATCATGGCGAGGAGCCCGGGAGTCGAGCCACAATCTTATCATCTATTTCTCGCGGGGTTCATCACTTGACGTCATTTTTAGCTTGGGTTGCTGCAGACAAGAGCAGAAAGTGCGGGCTGTACTTTGCGAGCGACAGCCGTGTCACGTTTTCTAACGGGTCGCGAGATGACACCTCCATTAAGCTCTTCTGCCCTTCAAATTCCCCGGACATATTTGGGATGCTAGGAAAAGACATTGCCTTTCCCAAGCACGCGCTACCAATAATCTGCACGCAGATCGAAGAGGGCCGGATTCCTCCCGGTTTGGCGACGTCGATGTATGGCCGAATCGAGTGGGTGTTGCGCGAACTTAAGACAATGAAGGCATCGTGTCCGGGAGGTGGTGATTTCGCGATCTTTCACGGCTCTCGCAACTCGCATGGTAACAAAAGCACATTCGGCCTTATTCGTCACCGGTACGATGCGAAAAGCGATACCTGGTCACTGATTGATTACGACTTGGAAGGAGGCGAATCTCACCTGATCGAGTTCGACGGGACGGGCGGAAAGCTCGTGTTTGATGAGGTGCTTCCATTGAAGACGGGGATCGGTGCGGTCAGTCGCATTCACTTCGCAGGGTTTTGCAACGCCTTAAACAGGGAATGCCCCGATGACTATAGCGGCGGTGCCCCGCAGCTACTTGGGCTCGGTAGCGTCGGGGCGGGTCGTTACTATGGTGTGCAGACAACCAAGGGGACTTTTTTTCGAGGCTCTCCTGCATCGTTTGACAACGTGCCACCTAACACCCAATGGAGAGACGAAACTTTCCAGCCCGTGGGACCTAAAGGCTCAATCATGAAGAACCGTCGTCGGAAACTCATTAAGGGAAAGCGACGCCCGCCCAAGCAAGTGTGAAGTCGCCTCACTAGTTTGCAAGTCTCCGTTGGGGCTGAGCGTAGGTTCTGGCGTAGCCTTGTGCGCGATGCCGTATCAGATAAAGCGCAGGTACTGCTGCACCATCGGGGCCTGCAAGTAACTTTGCTACCGGCGCACGGGATCGGCGCTCAGAAGCAAAAAGGGCCGCTGTGAGCGGGCTTCGTTGTGTATCGGGGGAGGTGTGACCGAACTGTGCCTACGATAAGAATCGATAGATCGGGAATTCAATAAAAATCAGCAAAATCTGGATAGCCCGCAGTCTGACCGGCGCGAGACTAATTGTTAAAGATCAGCGGCTTACATGAATTTGTCTGTGATCGATCGTCATCGACATGTCGGTGGAATTCCTGTGAACGTAAGACGAGAACAGCCGGTAGTGTAAGTCAGTGCGTACCGGCGGCCGGGGGCGACGCGAGGTTCTGCCGCACCGCATTCATCGTCGGAATCGGCCACGTTCCGCAAGCACGCCGCGTGCTCGATACCGGTGGCGCGCGCATTTTGAACTAGGCTATATGAACGCGCGGACCCCGGCATGTGCCATGCCGGCCCTTCGCGCGCGGACGATCGCGCGTCGCGCGCAAGCCGCGGCGCGGGCGTCGTGACGATTCCCCTTTCACGGAGACGAACATGTCGATTCGACTAGGCGAGGACGCGCCCGATTTCACCGCGGAGACCACCGAGGGAACGATCCGCTTTCATGAATGGATCGGCGACCACTGGGCGATCCTGTTTTCCCATCCGAAGGATTTCACGCCGGTGTGCACGACCGAACTCGGCTACCTGGCCGGGCTCAAGCCGGAATTCGACAAGCGCAACACGAAGATCATCGGGCTGTCGATCGATCCGGTCAGCGATCACCAGAGGTGGGTGGCGGATATCGCCGAAACGCAGGGTCACGCGGTCAACTATCCGCTGATCGGCGACGACGAGCTGAAGGTCGCGAAGCTGTACGACATGATTCATCCGAATGCGAGCGGCGGCCCGCGCACGGCGGTCGACAACGCGACCGTGCGCTCGGTGTTCGTCATCGGGCCGGACAAGAAGGTCAAGGCGATGCTCGTCTATCCGATGAGCGCCGGTCGCAACTTCGACGAGGTGCTGCGCCTGCTCGACGCGCTGCAGCTCAATGCGGCGCATACGGTCGCGACGCCGGTCAACTGGACACCCGGCGACGATGTCATCATTCCGACGTCGGTGTCGGACGAGGCGGCGAAGCAGAAGTATCCACAGGGCTTCCGGACGTTGAAGCCGTATCTGCGCTACGTGAAGCAGCCGGGCTGACGCACCCCGTGCCGGCCGGATGCCGGCCAGGCAGGACCACGACGGGGCGGCCCGCGCGACGGCGACAATGGCGGCGCGGGCCGGACAATGCGTATCAAACAAGCCTCAACCAGCGACGGAGCGACTTCGCGATGATCTTCCGGCAACTCTTCGACCCGCAATCGTCGACGTACACGTACCTGCTTGCCGACAGCGCATCGCGCGAAGCGGTGCTGATCGATCCCGTGTTCGAGCAGGTGCGCCGCGACGCGGCGCTGCTCGACGAGCTCGGGCTGCGGCTCGTCGCGACCGTCGACACGCACGTGCATGCCGATCATGTGACGGGCGCGTGGCTGCTGAAGCAGCGCACGGGCAGCACGATCGCGATCTCGGCCGCGAGCGGTGCGCAGGGCGCCGACCGCTACCTGAACGACGGCGACCGCTGCGCGTTCGGCGCGCGCTACCTGACCGTGCGCGCGACGCCCGGCCACACGAGCGGCTGCATCAGCCTCGTGCTCGACGACGAATCGATGGCGTTCACCGGCGACTGCCTGCTGATCCGCGGCACGGGCCGCACCGACTTCCAGCAGGGCGACCCGCGCGCGCTGTATCGCGCGGTGCACGGCCGGCTCTTCACGCTGCCGGCCGCATGCCTGCTGTATCCGGCGCACGATTATCGCGGGCTCACGGTAACGAGCGTCGGCGAGGAGCGGCGCTTCAATCCGCGTCTCGGCGGCGACCTGAGCGAAGACGATTTCGCGGGCTACATGCGCAACCTCGGGCTCGCGCATCCGCGCCAGATCGACGTCGCGGTGCCCGCGAACCTGCAATGCGGTGTCGCCGCGAACGCGCCCGACGTGCAGGCCGCGCCCGACTGGGCGCCGCTCGTCTATACGTTCGCCGGGTTCTGGGAAATCGATCCGCAATGGCTCGAGGATCATTTGCCGGCAGTGCAGGTCGTCGACGTGCGCGAGCCGGACGAATTCACGGGCCCGCTCGGCCACCTGCCCGGCGCGACGCCGATTCCGCTCGGCGAACTGGCCGCGCGCGCCGGCGAGATCGCGCGCGACCGGCCGGTCGTGACCGTGTGCCGGGCCGGCGGACGATCCGCGCAGGCGACCGTCATTCTGCTGAAGGCCGGCTTCGACACGGTGGCGAATCTCGGCGGCGGGATGCTGCGCTGGCGTGCCGAAGGGCGCGTCGTGATGGACGGGCGGTCGTAACGGCCCTCGGAAGTCGCACCAAAAAAATCCGACTCGCTGTCGAAACGGCCGGGTTCCGTTCGTCGTCAAGGTATCCGATCACGTGGCGCCGCATCACGCGGCGCCGAAACCCTGAGAGACCGCACGATGATGCCGACGCTCTACGCCCATCCCTTTTCGTCCTACTGCCAGAAGGTGCTGACCGCGCTGTACGAGAACGGCACGCCGTTCGCGTATCGCGTGCTCGCGCACGACGATCCGAAGCCGATGCAGGAGCTGGCCGCGCTGTGGCCGCTGAAGCGCTTTCCGGTGCTCGTCGATGCCGGCCGCACGGTGATCGAGGCGTCGATCATCATCGAGTATCTCGGCCTGAACCATCCGGGCCCCGTGCGCCTGCTGCCCGACGATCCGCACGCGGCGCTCGAGGTGCGGACGATGGATCGTTTCTTCGACAACTACGTGTCGACGCCGCAGCAGAAGGTCGTGTTCGACGCGCTGCGGCCGGAGGCCGAGCGCGATGCGCGCGGGGTGGCCGATGCGCGCGCGATGCTGGAGACGTCGTACGCGTGGCTCGACAAGAAGATGGCCGATCGCGAATGGGCGGCCGGCGACCGCTTCAGCCTCGCCGACTGCGGCGCGGCGCCGTTCCTGTTCTACGCGGACTGGACGCACCGGATCGATCCGTCGTTCGCGAACGTGCTGGCGTATCGCCGGCGTCTGCTGGCGCGGCCGTCGTTCGCGCGCGCGGTCGACGAGGCGCGGCCGTTTCGCCCGTTCTTTCCGCTGGGTGCGCCTGATCGCGACTGATCGGCGCGGGCGATGCGCGGCGCGCCGCCACTGCGCATGGCCGGCAGCGCGTGCCGGGGCGGCGGAACGTAAGCAGCGGCAGCATCGCGGCGTCTCCCCGTCACATCGTGTGGGTGGCCGACTGCGCGAGCGTCAGCAGTTCGTCGAACTGCGTGATCAGCTCGAAGCACAGCAGGAACGCGAGCGTATAGGCCGGCGCGGGGAAGCGCTGGATCATCGCGAGCACCTGCGGCGCGAAGCGCGAGCGGATCGCATCGCGCGTCAGCAGCCACGCGAGCGCGATGCCGATCGCGGCGCCCGCGATCAGGTCGGTCGGATAGTGAAAGCCGAGATACGCGCGCGGCACGCAGATGAACACCACCGCGTACAGCAGCGCGAACACGCCGACACGGCGCGCGATGATGAAGATGCCGGTGGCGATCGCCATCCACAGCATCGCGTGATCGCTCGGAAACGAACTCCATGCCTGCAGCGTGGCCGCGCGGAGTCCCGCCGACGGAAAGTGCAGGTGCAGGTCGGGGTTGTAGATCGGCCGCACGCGGAACGGCAGCACCTGCGCGAGCAGCCGGCCGAACGCGAGCGCGATGAGCCCGCTTGCGATCGTCGCGACGACCAGCTCGCGCTGCCGCTCGCGGTTCGGGCCGGGCTGGAACCACAGCCAGCACAGCACGGGAATGAGCACGAAGCCCTTGAACGTGTACAGGCCCGCGATCACGCGGATCGCGTGATTCATCAGCGGGCCGAACGTGATGTGGGTGAGGAAGGTCTGGATCGGGGTGTCGAAATCGTTCATGTTCTGTGCGACCCGGGCGGACGCTCAGCGCATGCGATGCGGCCGGCAGGATCGAAAAGCGCGCTCGTACCGGAGCGCAACGGGGGGCAAGTATGTCACCCGATATTTCGAAGAAAATGCGAAAAAATACCGGGAATCCCCTGATAAAACGGCGCTGCGCGGTGGGGCCGGATGGCCGGGCGCCACGTGGCGGGGCGCATCGAATCGTCCGACGTTTTCGCGTCGATGCGCACGGCCGCCGAAAAATAATCGGTTGAACTGGACATTCGTTCGAGCGGGTGCGGACCGTGCGCGGGATGGGGGCTTTTCGTGCCGAATGCGCACGAATCGGCCGAGTTGCGCCGCGTCATGCGTGCGCCGATCGAAAATAAAAGAAAAGGCGGGCAAGCCCGCGTGGGCCTGCCCGCCTTGTGCGTGCGATGCGGAATTTCAGTGGCGCCAGATCCGCACGGCGAGCGCGGCGAGCGACGTCACGACGGCCAGCCCGGTCACCGCATTCCAGCCCAGTTGCGCGAGCAACAAACTGCCGATCGCGGCGCCGGCCGCCATCCCGATGAACATGCCGACGAACAGCACCGCGTTGAGGCGGCTGCGCGACGCGGGGTCGATCCGGTAGACGATTGCCTGGTGCGCGATCAGCGTGGCCTGCACGCCGAGATCGAAGCCGATCGTCGCGACCGCGAGCAGCACGAGCTGGGCATGCGCCGACATCAACGGTGCGGCGGCCATCGACGCGAACGACACCGTCGCGATGCCGATGCCGAGGCGCGTGACGCGCTCGGGGCCGTGATGGTCGGCCAGGCGCCCGGCAATCGGCGCGGCCAGCGCACCAGCCGCACCTGCGAGCCCGAACGCGCCCGCGGCCGCGCTGCCGAGGTGGAACGGTGCGCCGTGCAGCATCACCGCGAGCGTCGACCAGAACGCGCTGAACCCGGTGCTGATGGACCGCCAACATGACACAAAGCTCAAGCGGCCCGCCGGCAGAAGCGCGACCGTGCCGTT
>NZ_JAAGPH010000171.1:0-15112 GCF_017104705.1 Burkholderia sp. Se-20373
CACCACATCGCGCGGGTTTGCCTTGAACGATTTTTCGTCCCGTGCACGGGACACGAAGGAGACACGATGAACGTTGCGCACACGCGCGCACCGTCGACCGCCGACGAAGTGGCCGGCGTCAGCATTCCGCGCACGACGCTTGCGGTCGAGGCAGCCGACGCGGCGCGCGCAGCGTTGCCCGCCGCGCTCGCCGATCATGCCGCGCGCGTGTTCGTGTTCGCGTCGCTCGCCGCGCGGCGCGCGGGCGAAGGGTGCGATGCCGATGCGCTGTACGTCGCCGCGATGTACGCGAACATGGGGCTGAGCCCCGCTTACTGCCGCTCGCCCGAACGCTACGAGCTCGACGGCGCGGATGCCGCGCACGCGCTGCTGGTGCGGCATCGGCGCGCGCGCAGCATGCGCGACGACGTATGGCACGCGATCGCGCTGCATACGACGCCCGGTGTGGCCGCGCGTGCGTCGCCGCTCGCCCGCGTGCTGGCCCGCGCCGTGTCGACGGATCTGATGGCAACCGATTTCGACAGCTACACCGCCGACGAGCGCACCGCGCTGCTCGCGGCGTACCCGCGCGGCAGCGGATTTCGCGAAACCTTCCTTGCCGCGGTCGCGCGCGGCGTCGAGCATCGGCCGCAGTCGACGTTCGGCACGTGGAGCGCCGACGTGCTTGAACGTGCCGATCCGGATTTCCAGCGGCCGAATTTCTGCGGGCGCGTGCTGGGGGCGCGCTGGAACGACGCGTGACGGCGGCGTTGCATCGCGCGGGAATCGGCCGCGCGCGCCGCGGTATCTCGATGGGGACGCGACGACCCGTGCCGCGAGGCGCCGCTCCCGGTCAGCCGCGCTTGCCCTGCAGCGTCGGAATCTGCTCGAACAGGCCCGCGAGCCAGTCGACGAACACCTTGAGCTTGACGGGCACGTGGCGATTGGGCGGATACAGCACCGAGATCGGCCGGGCCGGCGCGTTGAAATCGGTCAGCACTTCGCGCAGCCGGCCCGATTTCAGATAGGGCTCGACGAGATACAGCGACGTCTTGATCAGGCCGATGCCCGCGATGCCGCACTCGATGTAGTTGTCCGCATCGTTGACGGCGACCGTGCCGCACATCTGCACGACGCGCGGCTCGCCGTCGACGACGTAGTCCCACACGCGGGGGCGCCCGGTATCGGCCGAGATGTGGCTGACCGCCACGTGCTGCGCGAGATCGTCGACGGTCTCCGGCTCGCCGCACCGTGCCAGGTACGCGGGCGACGCGCACGTGCAGGTGGTCAGGCTGCCGATGCGCCGCGCGATCATCCCCGAGTCGTCGAGCGCGCCGATGCGCACCACGCAGTCGACGCCTTCGCCGACGAGATCGATCTGCCGGTCGGTCACGCCGAGCTCGATCATGATGCCCGGATGGGCGTCGAGGAACGCGGGCAGCGCGGGCACCACGACCTGCTTGGCCATCGCCGGCGGCAGGTTCACCTTCAGCCGGCCGCGCGGCACGTTGCGCGCCTGCGAGACCGACGCCTCCATGTCGTCGATTTCGCGCAGCACCGCGACGGAACGTTCGTAGTACGCCTGGCCGTCCTCGGTCAGCGAGATGCGGCGCGTCGTGCGGTTCAGCAGCCGGCAGCCGAGGTGCTGTTCGAGCGCGCTGAGCAGCGCGGACACGCGCGGCGTCGTGAGGCCGGTCGTGTCGGATGCGCGCGTGAAGCTGCCGGTTTCGACGATGCGCGTGAACACGCGCATCGAAAGCAAGGTATCCATTGTCGGGAGGGCTCCAGTCCTGTTGGGTCGCGACGCCGGTGCATGCCGGCGCCGTCCGTCTTGTCGGGTGTGTCGGGCGCGCGTAGCGGGCGCGACCGGATTGCTATGCGTCGATGCGTTGTCTCAGCGCGTCGCCGGCGAACGGCATTTCGCGCATGCGCTGGCCGGTCGCGTCGAAGATCGCGTTGGCCAGCGCGCCGGCGGTCGGCCCCATCGACGCCTCGGCCGCACCGAGGAACGGCGCGCCCGGGCGATTGATCAGGTGGACCTTCACGCTCTGCGGGGCGGCCGAGAAGCGCAGGATCGGGTAGCTGCTCCAGTCGAAGCTGCGAATCCGTTCGGTGTCGTACTTCAGCGCCTCGTAGAGCGTCCAGCTCGCGGCCTGCACGATGCCGCCCTCGATCTGGTTGCGGATCCCGTCCGGCGACACGACCTGCCCCGCGTCGACGGCGGCTTCCGCGTGCTCGAGCGTCACCTGGCCGGTTTCCGGCACGACCGACACCTCGACCGCGATCGCGACGTACGCCATCAGGTTCTTGTACTTGCCGAACGCGAAGCCGACGCCGCGGTTGCGCGCGCGCGGCGGCCGCGGCCAGCCGAAGTGCTTCGCCGCAAGCTGGATCACCTGGCGGGCGCGATGGTCTTCCATGTGACGTAGCCGGAATTCGACCGGATCGACACCGGCCGCGTGCGCGAGTTCGTCCATGAAGCTTTCGATCGCCCACACGTTGGTGTGTGCGCCGAGCGAGCGCATCGCGGACGTCTGCAGCGGCATCGTCGGCGAGAAATTGTTCACGATGTGCTGGTTCGGCAGCGCATACAGCGGAATCGCGTTGCGGTCGGCGCCGCCTTCGGGCTGCAGCATCGGCGTCGACGGCGCGGGCACGAATGGCGGCTCGAGCATGCGTGCGGGCAGCAGCCGGCCGGCGTTGACGATCCGCTCGTTGTGCGAACTGCTCCACAGCGCGTAGTTCCAGTCGACGATGCGGCCGCTCGCGTCGAGCGAAGCGCTGACCTCGGTCACCATCGCCGGCGTGAAGTGGTCCCACGTATGTTCCTGCTCGCGCATCCACTGCACGCGAATCGGCTTGCCGGGCATCGCGGCGGCAATCAGCGCCGCGTGCGCGGCGGCGTCGTCCGCCGCGTTGTGTCCGTAGCAGCCGGACCCTTCGGTGTGAATGCAGCGCACGCTCGCCTTCGGCATCGACAGCATCTCGGCCAGCGCGTCGCGCAGCGGGTAGACGCCTTGCGAATGGGTCCACACCGTCATCGACCCGTTCTCGAGATGCGCGACCGCACACGACGGCCCGATCGAGCCGTGCAGCAGGTAGTTCTTCAGGAACGTCGCGTTCAGCGTTTTCACGGCCGGCGCGGTGGTCGTGTGCGTGTTGGCGATCTCGATGCGCTGCGTCGAGATCCGCTTCAGGTCGGCGTGCACGGTGGCGCGATCGGGCAGCGTGCGGCCCGGCGACCAGCGGCACGCGGCGGCCAGCGCGCGTTGCGCGACCACCGCCTGCCATTCGCCCTGCGCGACCACCGCGAGCATGCTGCCGTTGCGCACGATCCGCACGACGCCCGGCAGCTTCAGGATCGCCGCTTCATCGAACGACAGCAGCTTCGCTTCGTACACCGGCGGCATCACGACGCGCGCGTGCAGCATGCCGGGCAACTGCATGTCCTGCACGTAGCTGACGCCGCCCGTTACCTTGTTCGGGATGTCGACGCGCGGCAGCGACGTGCCGATCACCGTGAACGTCGCCGGGCTCTTCAGCGGCGACGTAGGCGCGGCGTTGCGATGCAGGTCGACGGTGCGGATCGCGTCGCCGTAGGTCATCGTGCGGCCGTCGGGCGCCTTGATCACTGCGTCGGCGGTCGTCAGCGTGCGCGCGTCGACGCCGAAGCGCTTCGCCGCGCCTTCCACCAGCAGCGCACGCACCTGCGCGGCCGCGTTCAGCAGCGCGGAACCGCTGTCGGCCATCGTGTGGCTGCCGGCAGTCAACCCCTCGTCGGGCGAGGCGCCGGTGTCGGCTGTCAGGAACGTGATCAGCGACGGCTTCATGTCGAGTTCCTCGGCGGCCACCTGCAGCAGTGCGGTGCGCACGCCGGTGCCGAGCTCGACCTTGCCGGTAAATACGGTGACCTTGCCGTCCGGTGCGATCTTGATCCACGCGTCGAGCAAGGGATTTGTTTTCAGGCTGCCCGCAAGTGTCTGGGTGGTTTTTGCCACGTGCACGGCCGCGCCTTCGTCGGCGATCACCAACTGCGCGGCCGCGCGCGACGCAGGCGCGAGCGTGAACGCGACGAACAGCGCGCCGGAGACGATGAAGTGCCGGCGGCCTTCGTCGATATCGTCGTGGGAATTCATTACAGCCCCTTGCTGATCGTGACGGGAGCGGAAGCCGGTTCGGGGGGCGGCAGCCCGGCGACCGAGCGCACGGCCGCGAGGATCCGCATGTGCGTGCCGCAGCGGCACAGGTTCGGCTCCATGTGCGTACGCAGTTCCTGTTCGGTCGGCTTCGGGTTGCGCTCGAGCAGTGCCTGCGCGCGCATGATCATCCCCGCGATGCAGTAGCCGCACTGCGCGGCCTGATGCGCGACGAACGCGCGCTGCAGCGGGCCCGGATGCTCGGCGGTGCCGAGGCTCTCGATGGTGCGCACGCTGCGCGCACCGACCGCGGCCACCGGCATCAGGCACGAGAACGTCGGCTTGCCGTCGACGATCACCGTGCAGGCGCCGCATTGGCCGAGGCCGCAGCCGAACTTCGCGCCGTGCAGGTGCAGGTCGTTGCGCAGCGCGTACAGCAGCGGCGTGGACGGATCGATGTCCAGCGTGTGCCGCACGCCGTTGACGGTGAGGGTAATCATCGGGCGGTGTCCTCTTTTCTGAGCTTCGCGGCCATCGCGTCGACGCCGGACCATGCGGGGCGATCGGTGTAGGTCGCGCGCACGTATGCGGCGAGATCGGCGATCTGCGCGTCGTCGTACTGGTCGATGAACGACGGCATGTAGTTCAATGTGTCCTCGCCGTGCCAGCCGATGCCGTTGAACATCATCTGGATCGCATTGCGCGGCGTATCGGCGTTCACGGCCGTGCTGAACGAAAGCGTCGGCCGCTCGCCGATCGATTGCATCGGCGCGGCCGGCCCGTGGCACTGCGCGCACGATGCCTGGAACAGCACCGCGCCGCGCCGCGCGGCGGGCGTTGTCGCTGCGCGTTCGGTCGGTGCGGCGGCCGTGGCCACATGCCCGTTCGCCGGCTTCTGGATCGACAGGAGGTACGCGGCGATCGCTTCGACGTCTTCCACCGGCACCGTCGCGAGATCGCACGTGACCGGCAGCATCGGCCCGGCCGCCGCGCCGTGCTCGCTCGCGCGGCCGGTGCGCAGGTACGTGACGAGCTGCGCCTGCGTCCACGGCCGTGCGGCCTGGCCGAGCGCATTGAGCGGCGGCGCTTCCCAGCCGTCGACGATGCCGCCGTCGAATGCGCGGCCGCGCTGCTCGCCGCCGATCGCGTTCAGCGGCGAATGGCACGACGCGCAGTGGCCGAGCCCGTCGACGAGCATCCGGCCGCGGTTCCATTGCGCGGACTGCGCGGGATCCGGCCGATACGCGCCTTCGCGCAGGAACAGCACGTTCCAGAACGCGACCAGCGGCCGGAAGTTCAGCGGAAATACCAGGTCGTTGGCCGGTGTCGTCGCGCGAACCGGCGTGCGTGTCATCAGGTACGCATACGCGGCGGCGATGTCGTCGTCCGACATCTTCGTGAAATGAATGTACGGAAACGCCGGGTACAGCGGCTGGCCGTTGCGCCCGATGCCGGTGCGCAGCGCACGGGCGAACGCGTCGCGCGACCAGCGGCCGATGCCGGTATCGGGATCCGGCGTGATGTTGGTCGCATAGATCGTGCCGAACGGTGTCGCGAGCGGCAGCCCGCCGGCGAACGGCTTGCCGTCCTTCGCGGTGTGGCACACGATGCAGTCGCCCAGCGCGACGACGCGCGCGCCGGCGCGCACTCGCTGCGGATCGAACGAAGCAGGGGCGGGCGGATCGATCGGCGCGATCGACGGCCGCACCATGATGCCGATCGCGACCGCGCAGGCCGCGATCGCGATGCCGGCCGCGCCGATCCAGAGTCGTTTGTGCTTCATGCGGGCTCCAGGCGAAGTGGTGCGGCGCGGCGGTGATGGGCAACAGGGGCCACGTTGTCACTCCGGAGGTCGAAAAGGCGCGCAGGCTCGCCTGCACGGTCGCTCGTGCAGCCAGTTTACCGAGGCGCCCGCTTCATTTCCTGAAGGGGGGCTGAAACGTTCTGAACGCGCCGGCCCGCCATGCTTCGCGTCACCCGGTTCGACCCGAGCGCGCCGGCGGCGTCCACCCGCCGCCCAATGCGCGCACGAGACTCACCGTCGCGACGGCCAGCGCCTGCCGGCTGTGAATCAGCTGGCGCCGCGCATTCAGTGCATCGCGATCGGCGTCGATGACTTCCAGGTAGCTGACGTACCCATGCGCATAACGGCCCAGCGACAGCCGCGCGGCCGCCTCCGTCGCGCGCGCCGCGTCGTCGTAGCGCACGATCCGCTCTTGTTGCGCGGCGATGTCGTTGAGCGCGTCCTGCACGTCGCGCAACGCACCGATCGCGATCGCGCGATAGTTCGCGTCGGCTGCGTCCATGCCGGCACGCGCGGCGGCCACCGTGGCATCGCGCTTGCCGCCGTCGAACAGTGTCAGCGCGAGGTTCGCGCCGAGACTCCACAGCGAGCTGTTGCGGTCGAGAAACGACCGCAGGTCGCGGGTGGCGAAACCGCCGTCGGCGGTCAGCGTCAGCGTCGGCAGCCATGCGGTGCGCGCGACGCCCAGTTCGAGCGACGCCGCATCGGCGCGCCGTGCCACCGCGAATACGTCCGGGCGTTGGGCGAGCAGCGCGGATGGCAGTCCTGCCGGCACGTCCGGCACCTGCACGGGCACGGGGCGCGCGACGACGTCGAATGCGGTCGGCGACACGCCGGTCAGCACCGCGATGGCGTCGACGAGGTTCTCGCGCAGCCGGCGGCTCTCCGCGAGATCGGCATGCGCGGTATCGAGATCGGCCGACGCGCGCAGCCCGTCGAGATCGCTCGCCGCGCCGGCCCGCACGCGGGCGGCGATCACGTCGAGCGCGGTGCGCCGCAGCCCGATCGCGCGCGTGAGCGTCTCGAGATCGTCGTCGACGTAGCGCAGCGTCAGGTAGTCGACGGCCACTTCGGTCGCCACCCGCAGACGCACCGCATCGCGGTCGGCCGCCGCCTGCAGCACGTTCTGTTCGCCGATGTCCGCATCGCCGCGCAAGCGGCCCCACAGATCGACCTCGTAGCTCGCGGCGACGGGAACCGACCAGTTGTGCATCGTGCGCTTCGGCAGCGCGTTGTCGACCGTGCCGGAGACGCGCGTGCGGCTGAACGACGGGTCGACGCGCACGGTCGGCGCCAGCGCGGCATCGCGCACGCCGAGCAGCGCCTGCGCCTGGTCGACGCGTGCGGCCGCCGCGCGGATATCGAGGTTGTGCGCGAGTGCGGCGTCGACGAGGGTGCCGAGTTGCGGATCGCCGAACCACGCGGGCCACGCGGCGAGCGACGGCGTGCGCGTAGCGGGCGACGTATTGGGCGACGTATTGGTCGACGGATCGGCATGGCGGAACCCGTCGTGTCCGACCGGCACGGGCGCGAGCGGCTGCGGCGCGATCGAGCACGCGGCGAGCAGGCTGGCGGCGAGTACGGCGGCGGCGCGCTTCATCGCGATTCGCCGCCGGGTTGCAGCGTGACCACGACCGACAGCCCGGGCCGGATGCGCGGCTCCGTCGCAGCCGGGCCGTCGAGCAGGATCTTCACGGGCACGCGCTGCGTGACCTTCGTGAAATTGCCGGTCGCGTTGTCGGGCGGCAGCAGCGCGAACTGCGCGCCCGTCGCGGGCGACAGGCTGTCGATGCGGCCGGTGAACGTGCGCTGCGGCAGCGCATCGAAGTGCAATTGCACGGCATCGCCGGCGCGTACGCGCCGAAGCTGCGTCTCGCGGAAATTCGCGACGATCCACGGGTGCGGCTCGACCAGCGTGAGCAGCGCCTGGCCGGGCGCGACGTGCTCGCCGGTCTCGACGGTCTTCTTGCCGACGTAGCCGTCCGACGGCGCGACGACCGCCGTGTAGCCGAGCTGCAGCAGCGCGTCGCGCAACTCGGCATCGTTCTGGCTCGCCGCGGCATCGGCTGCCTCGGCGGCGGCGACGGCGCTGCGCCGTTGCGCATCGGCCGCCGCGACGCGCGCGCGGGCCGACTTGCGGGCGGCATCGGCCGCATCGAACTCCTGCTTCGACAGGCCGCGCGGCGTCTCGCGGGTCAGTTCGCGTGCACGCGCGTAATCGAGTTCGGCCTTTTCCGCATCGGCGTGTGCGGACACGAGCGCCGCGTCCGCCTGCTCGATCAGCGCGTGTGCGCGGCTCGCATCGGCATGTGCCTGGGCGACGCGTGCGCGCTGCGCGGCGACTCGCACGTCGAAGTCGCGCCGGTCGATCTGCACGAGCGCGTCGCCCGCGTGCACGAACTGGTTGTCGTCGACGAGCACGCGCTCGACGGTGCCGGCGACGCGCGGCGAGATCACGTGCAGGTGGCCGGTCACATATGCGTCGTCGGTGCCGCGATCGCGCGCGTCGAACTCGTACACGAGCAATGCGACGAGCAGCAGCGCGATCGCGGCGATCGCGACGATGGCCGGCCGGCGCGAGCGGACGGGCGCGGCGGGCGGCACGGCCGAGGCGGCCGGCGTATCGGCGGAAGGTGAGGTCATGATCGACAAACTCCATCGTACGGGCAGGGTTCGATGCATCGCGTTATGCTTGCGCCAGCTTGACAGCGGGGAGCCGCCTGACGATGAACACCACGTTTGCGACCGGTCGTGCCGCGCCGGCGGCGGCGCCGGACATTCCGACGTTCCGCTCGATCGCCGCGATCGCGGCCGTGCTGCTCGGCGCGGTCATCGCGACGCTGACCTCGCGCATCACGTCGCTCGGGCTCGCCGACGTGCGCGGCGCGCTCGGCGTCGGCTTCGACGAAGGCGCGTGGATCAACACCGCGTTTACCGCGTCGCAGATGTTCGTCGGGCCGCTGGCGATCGCCGCGGCATTCATGTTCGGCACACGCCGCGTGCTGGTCGCGGGCGCCGTCGTGTTTCTCGGTGCCGAAACCGTGCTGCCGCTCTGCACGCAGTTCGGCGCGTTCGTGGTGTTCCAGGCGATCGCGGGGCTCGCGTCCGGCGTGTTCGTCCCGCTGACGGTCGGCTTCGTCGTCCGGACGCTGCCGCCGCGGCTCATTGCGTTCGGCATCGCCGCGTATGCGATGAATCTCGAGATGTCGCTGAACCTGTCGGCCACGCTCGAGGGCTGGTACAGCGAACACCTGAGCTGGCGCTGGCTGTTCTGGCAGAACGCGGTGCTGACGGTGCCGTTCATCGCGTGCCTGCTGCTGTCGCTGGCGGACGAGCCGGTCAAGCGCTTCGCGTCCGGCCTCGATGCGCGCGGCATGCTGCTCGGCGCCGGCGGCTTCGCGTGCCTGTGCGTCGCGCTCGACCAGGGCGAACGGCTGTTCTGGCTGCAGTCGCCGCTGATCGTCGTGCTGCTCGCGCTCGGCATCCTGATGGTCGCCGCGTTCCTGATTCACGAGCTCGCGTCGCCGCGCGCGGGCCTCGATCTCGGCTATCTCGCGCGGCCGAACGTCGCGCTGCTGATCGTGCTCGTCGGCCTCGTGCGCTTCACCGTGCTCAATACGAGCTTCATCCCGTCGCTGTTCCTCGCCAGCACCTACGGGCTGCGGCCGTTGCAGATCGGCGATACGCTGCGCTGGATCGCGATCCCGCAGCTGCTGTTCGCGCCCTGCGTCGCGCTGCTGCTGCAGCGCGTCGATCCGCGCCGGTTGATCGTGGCCGGCTTCGTGACGGTGGCGATCGCCTTCGCGCTCGGCGCACGCCTCACGTCCGCGTGGGCCGAACCCGACTTCATTCCGTCGCAACTGCTGCAGGCGCTCGGGCAGACGATGGCGCTGACGTCGGTGATCCTCTTCTTCGGCAAGCACGTGACGGCCGAACACGCGTTGACGTTCGGCGCGGTCGTGCAGACGACGCGCCTGCTGAGCGGGCAGCTCGGCACGACGTCGATCGCGGTGATTCAGCGGATCAGGGAGGGTACCCATTCGAATCTCGTCGGTCTGCATGTGTCGCTGTCGGATCCCGAGACGCTCGAGCGGCTGCGGGCCGGTGCGACCTCGCTGGTGACGCACGGCGCCACGGTCGCGACCGGCAGCCAGGCCGCGTACGCGCTCGTCGACCGGGCGGTGCGCGTGCAGGCGACCACGCTCGCGCTGGCCGACAATTTCCGCGTGGCGATGGTGTGCGCGCTCGCCGGTGCGCTGATCGGCCTCCTGTTGAGGCCGGTGCGGGCGCAGTGAGCGCGGCGCGGCTGAATCTTCCTGAAAATTCCTGAACGGCACGTCTGCCGAAGCGGTATGTGCGCCGCGACGGCAGACGGTGCGCTTACGCCTGCAGGAACGCGAGCAGCTCGGCGTTGATGCGATCGGCGTTCACGACGCACATGCCGTGCGACCCGCCTTCGATCACCTTCAGCTGCGCGTGCTTGACGATCTTCGACGACAGCCGCGCCGAATCGTCGATCGGCACGATCTGGTCGTCATCGCCGTGCAGCACGAGCGTCGGCACGTCGATCTTCTTGAGATCGTCCGTGTAGTCGACTTCGGAAAACTCCTTCACGCACAGATACTGGCCGTGAATGCCGCCCATCATGCCCTGCGACCAGAACGCGTCGATCGTGCCCTGCGACGGCTTGGCGTTCGGGCGGTTGAACCCGAAGAACGGCACCGCGAGATCCTTGTAGAACTGCGAACGGTTCTCGGCGACGTTCTTGCGGATGCCGTCGAACACGTCCATCGGCAGGCCGCCGGGATTGGTCGGCGACTTCACCATCTGCGGCGGCACCGCGCCGATCAGCACGGCCTTCGATACGCGCTTCGTACCGTGGCGGCCGATGTAGCGCGCCACTTCGCCACCGCCCGTCGAGTGGCCGACGAGCGTGGCTTCGCGCACGTCCAGTGCGTCGAGCAGGGCGGCCAGATCGTCCGCGTACGTGTTCATGTCGTTGCCGCGCGACGGCTGGCTCGAACGGCCGTGGCCACGGCGGTCGTGCGCGATCACGCGATAGCCGTGCTGCACGAGGAACAGCATCTGCGCGTCCCACGCGTCCGCACACAGCGGCCAGCCGTGCGAGAACACGACCGGGCGGCCGGTGCCCCAGTCCTTGAAGTAGATCTGCGTGCCGTCCTGGGTGGTGATCGTGTTCATCGAATGGGCTCCTGGGTGGGCTGAAGTGGCGCTACGGGCGGGGGTGCCGGCCGCGGCCGCCATCGCGGGCAGCGCGGCGGCCGCGACGGCCGTCGCGCCGGCAAGCAGCATGTCGCGGCGGCGCGACGACGAAACGGCGTCGGTCTGTTCGGGGTGCATCTGGACTCCTGAAATATGCGGCGAAACGATGCCGCGCGGGATGGTGGATCGGTGACGACCGGCCGCGGCCATCCCGCCGGCAGCCGGTTTGCTTGCGTCGTCGCACGTCGGTTCGTGCCGCGTGGACGTACGAAAGCCGTCGGGAGCGTATCGCGGCGCGCCGCGCGCCGTACTGAAATCAGGCTGAATTTTCTTGAACGCGCCGCGTCGCGGACGGACATTCGCCGCGCTGCAGAAAAATTAAGCGCGCGACCGGGACTCTTCAGCGCGCGGCGACTATCGTCGACATCGGATCATCCGCGCACCGTTCGCGCCGCGCGCACGGATCCGACCGCCCGCACCGCCCGTCACTCGCCTGGATATGCCGCCATGGATGCCTTCAATCGCTGGGAGCACATGATCACGTCGCTCGGGCCGCCTTCGATGGCGGTCGTCCGGTCGATGCCGCTGCCGCGCGCGCGACAGGCGGACGGCCCGCGCCGCGGCCATCGCGGCGACGCGCCGACGCCGTCGAGCGGCGACATACGCCGCCGCAGCGCGATCGTCACCGCCGAGCGGCAGACCGATTCGTCGATGCTGGTGTCGTGGAGCGACCCGACGCACTGCCGCTACGACGAGCAGCGCTGGATCAGCGCGAAGGCACGCAGGCTCGGGCGGTGCGCGCTCACCGGCGGGACGATCCGGGTCGGCGATGCCATCTACAAGCCCCAGTGGCGCGGTGCGAAACGGCCGGCGAACTGCCGCGAGATGATTCTGGCGTCGGCGCTCGACGTGTTCGCCGCGCGACAGTCCCGGCCATGACGCCGGCAGCGCGGCGCCGCGCCGGTTGCGACCGGCGCGATGCATCGTGAAACCGCCAGCCGCGGAATGGAGGCGACCGCGACATGCTCGCGCGATACCGCGCGACGCATGGCCGCGGTTTGCACCGGCCCGATCGCACGGCGGCTCGGAGCGGGAATCGTTCCGCTATCGGTGCAGCGCGATGCGGTACCGGCGCAACCTGCGGAGCCTGCGCTGATTCGACCGGCCGAATCAAAAGGAAAATACGTCGAATTTTTCAGAACCGGCAATCATATCGTCTGATATATGTAAATCATATTTACAAACGAATCGGCAATTCGCACATGAATCGTGCGCTGTCGTGCCGTTTTTGCCGCATGGCGGTGCACATGGCCACGCGCGTGCCGCACATCGTCGCGGCGTTTTTCGTCATTTCAAAAAATTCGATCGTTTCATTCTGATAATTTGAATCATTCTGCTACGTAAATACCGTAGCATTGACGCGAAACCGGCGCGCGGTTTAAACCGTGCACCGTTGAATGTCACCATCAAGAAATTGCGATGATCCGAATTGGAACACTTCACGTTTTTCTCGACAGACGTGAAATTCGTTCGAACGGCAAGCTGTTGCGCATCGGTAGCCGCGCATTCGAGATTCTCGAGCTGTTGATTCGGGCGAACGGCGCACTGGTATCGAAAGACGAAATCATGCAGCGCGTGTGGCCGCACACCGTGGTGGAAGAAAACAACCTGCAGGTGCACATCGCGTCGCTGCGCAAGGCGCTGGCCGACGACCGGAACCTGATCGTGACGGTGCCGGGCCGCGGCTATCGGCTCGTCATCGAGCAACCCGACGACGGCGGCGCGCCCGTGCGGCCCGCGATGTCGCGGCCGTCCGCCGCGCCCGGCGCGCTGTTCGGCCGCGAACGCATGGTCGACGAGGTGCTGGCCGCGTTGCAGGACGCCCGCATCGTGACGCTGGTCGGCGCGGGCGGCATCGGCAAGACGCGCATCGCGATCGAAGCGGCCGCGCGCGCGGACGCGCGTTTTCCCGAGGGCACCGTGTTCGTGTCGCTCGCGACGGTCGCGTGCCCGCGCTTCGTGCCGGATGCGCTCGCGGGCGCGTTCGGCATCGCGGAGCCGACCGGCGCGCTGACGCTCGAAGCGGTGCTCGCCGCGGTCGCACGCCGCCGGATGCTGCTCGTGCTCGACAATTGCGAGCACCTGCTCGACGCCGCGGCGCGGATCGCGAGCGCGCTGACCGATGCGGACGACGGGCTGTGCGTGCTCGCGACGAGCCGGGAATCGCTGCGCATCCACGGCGAGCGCGTGTGCCCGGTGTTGCCGCTCGACGTGCCGGCCGAAGGCGCGGACGATCACGATGCGATGCGCGCGAGCGCCGTGCAGTTGTTCGCCGCACGCGCCCGCGCGGCCGATCCGCGTTTTCCGCTCGATGCGCGCAGCCTGTCGCTGATGGCGTCGGTCTGCCGCCGGCTCGACGGCCTGCCGCTCGCGATCGAACTGGCCGCGGCGCGTGCCGCCGTGCTCGGCATCGACGTGCTGGCTGCCCATCTCGACGATCATTTCCGGCTGCTGACGGGTGGTTTCCGCACCGCGCTCCCGCGCCATCAGACATTGCAGGCGATGTACGACTGGAGCGACCGGCTGCTGGGCGATGCCGAGCGCCGGCTGTTGCGATGGCTCGGCGTGTTCCGCGACGGTTTCTCGATCGAGGCCGTGCGCGCGGTGGTCGGCCCGAACGGGCTGGCCGGCGCCGACCTGCTCGATACGATCGCGGGCCTTGTATCGAAATCGTTGCTGATCCTCGAGACCGCACAGGGCGCGCCGCGCTACCGATTGCTGACGACCACGCGCGCGTATGCGCAGCAGCAGCTCGACGCGCACGGCGACGGCGCGGCGGCCGCGCGTGCGCACGCCGGCTATTTCCTCGCGTTGTTCCGGCAGGCGGCGCATGGCGGTGGCCCATGGGGCAGCGAGCACGGCGGCCCCACGCAGCTCGATGCGGTGCGGCGTGAGCTCGGCAACCTGCGTGCCGCGCTCGACTGGGCATTCTCGGCGAACGGCGATGCGACGCTCGGCATCGCGCTCGCGGCCGTCGCGGTGCCTTGCCTGTTCGACCTGTCGCTCGTCGACGAATGCCGCGAACGGGCGCGCGTGGCGCTCGATGCGATGCGCGATGCCGACACCACGGCCGAGGCCGCCGATGCGCGCGTGCGCTTGCTCGCCGCGTATGCGGCGGCGCTCGCGCATACGGCCGGATCGACGCAGGCAGTGCACGACGCGTGGTCGGAAGTGCACGCGCTCGGCTTCGATGCGGCCGAGGCGGAACTGCCGGCGCGCGACGGCTGACGGCGGATGGGCGGGGTGCGTGCCGCGCTTCAGAACGTTTCAGCGGGGCGCAAGGACACGGGCACGCGGCATGCGTAGAGTGCGGGCGTAAGGCGCGGCCACCCCGGCACACTTGCGTGGCGATCCCGTGCGCGCGCCGAGATATCGCGACGCCGTCCGCCACGCGGGCGTCGCGACACGTGCGGCGCCTCCTGTGCCGCCGCGTGCCCGCCCAACCGGACGAACCGTCGCATGAACCTTCCCGAATCCGACCTTTCCCGCCACGCGGCCGACCTCGGCCTGCTGTTCCTGCGCGTCACCGCCAGCATGCTGCTGCTCGTGGTTCACGGCTTGCCCAAAGTGCTTCACTACACGTCGGAAGCCGCCGCCATCGAGGATCCGTTTCATCTCGGCCGCACGCTATCGATCCTGTTCGCGATCTTCGCGGAAGTCGTGTGCCCGGTCTTCATGATCGTCGGCGTATGGCCGCGGCTGGCCGCGTTGCCGGTGATGATCATCACGCTCGTCGCGCTGGTGTTCGTCCATCCCGACTGGTCGCTGCGCGATGCGCAGTTCGCGTGGATGCTGCTGATCCTGTTCGGCACGATCGCGATTGCGGGGGCCGGCCGCTATGCGTTGCCGGGCGTGGTGCGCCGGCGCGCGTAGCGCGGCCGCGGGCGCGCCCGCGCCCAGCCTCTCGTCG